>NVUB02000051.1 GCA_002401775.2 Ectothiorhodospiraceae bacterium | reverse complement strand
GAGTGATAATGACGCTGCGGATTGCCTGCAACGAGCGAGGCAAAAGCTATTCTGCTTGATTTCAAGTCAGGATAAAACCGGTTGAATGATTTGGGCTGTTTCAGACTCATTTGTTAATTGGAAAATACTGTACTGGATTTTTACTTGATAAAGTAATCTATTATTAAGATATGAGTAACTCGCACCTCAGTTATAAATATACCTAAAACCTGAAAAGCATGACTGACAAGGTATATCCACTGCCGGTGTTGTATACGCAGAGACGCAGAGGACGCAAAGAAAGACTTTTATTGGTTCGCCTTATTTATTCAAGCGTAATGCATTTTTCTCATTCACCACCGTAGGGGCAATCCCTTGTGGTTGCCCTGGTTTGGGGTGACCGAATAATTTGTGGCAACTACAACATTTAGGTACCCACAAGGGGCACCCCTACGGGAGGACTTAACTCGTTCCCATGTTCCGCGAGGGAATGCATACTGTTGTATAAATCACATCCGGTATGGGTTACCACGGAGGATCGTGGGAACCAGAGAAATTCACCCGTAGGGGCAATCCCTTGTGGTTGCCCTGGTTTGGGGTAACCGAATAATTTGTGGCAGCCACAACACTTGGGTACCCACAAGGGGCACCCCTACGGGAGGATTTAACTCGTTCCCATGTTCCGCGTGGGAATGCATATGGTTGTATAAATAATGGACGGTATGGGTTCCTACAGAGGATCGTTGGAAGCTGGGTTCCTCAGTCTCGCCTGTAGTCAGATCTACTATGGACTTAGCAAGCTGATTAGCACCACGGGGGCTTTTTGGGTTCTTTGCCATGCTTTTTGTATAGGATGACCGCTCAAGCATCAATATCGGGGTGGATTTCAAACTGAGCCACTACCCCCTACGGAAAGGTAGACTTATGCCACTAGCCGCACATGAGCATCAATCACATCCCAGGGTGCTACTAATAATCCTTCTTTGGTTCGCTGGATAAGGTCGACCTCCTCCAGAGCGCTGGCATCAACATGAACATTTTTATAGTCACGCTCCAGTTTTTTTGACAATGCCCGGACACTAAACGGGCCGTTTTGGCGCAACATTTTCATCAATTCCAGACGTTTGGGAGTCAGTACCGAAGCCAGCATGGAAAAATCCTCAAAGTTGAGGTGTATTTCCGTTTGACCTGACTCACCGTCCTCAGCCTTGTGCCAAGCTTCGGTGAAACGTTCAAAGCCACGCTCAGAATCTTCCACGCCAATATGGATATGTTGTTTACTCATACTGATTACCTCGTAAGCGTTCGATATCTGCCTTAAAATCCTGGATCAATTGTTCAACCGAAATGAAGGTGTACGGTGCTTCCTGGCTACCTTCATGTCGGTGATCGCCTTTACCCCGTTCGTTGTCATAACGCACTAGGCACTTGTCAGAATGGCCGTAATACAGCCGGTACTTAAGGCCATGTGGCCTCTCGCTATCCGTGTCCGGTAGACGCCAAATCACCATCTCGCGAATGGCCCCATTGGTATAAATGTATTTATCCCGAAAGATTAATTGTGCCGACATATGGCAGAGTATACCATATGGTATAAATAATGAAATACTGACCGTTGAAGTTTGTTTAATGCAATATACTTGTTTCCCATGCTCTGCGAGGGAATGCATACGGTTGTAAAAATGAAATACGGTATGAGTTACCACGGAGGATCGTGGGAACCAGAAAAAAATCATGGGAACTAGAAACCGTAGGGGCAATCCCTTGTGGTTGCCCTGGGTTGGGGTAACCGAATAATTTGTGGCAACCACAACATTTGGGTACCCACAAGGGGCACCCCTACGATAAATGTTACGTCCGGTAATGTGCTTTTGAGAAGAAGGCATAGAGTGCGGGTATTACGAACAATGTCAGCAGTGTTGATGATACTAATCCGCCGACTACTACTGTTGCTAACGGTCTTTGCACTTCTGATCCAACACCTGTCGATAGCAACATGGGCATTAATCCCAGTGCGGCGATGGAGGCGGTCATGAGTACCGGTCTGAGTCGTGATAATGCCCCTCCGAAGATCGCTTCGTCTGATGCCTGCCCGCTTTCACGGCGCTGATTGATGGCGTTTACCATCACTACGCCATTGAGTACGGCGACACCGAACAATGCGATGAAGCCGATGGACCCTGGCACTGACAAGTACTGGCCGGAGATATACAGCGCGGCGATTCCGCCAATAAGTGCCAAAGGTACATTGAGCATGATCAACATGGCTTGCCCTACAGAGCTAAAGGCAAAATAGAGCAATAGGAAGATCAATCCTAGTGATAGAGGTACTACGATCATCAACTTGGCTTGTGCGCGTTGTTGATTTTCGAATTGACCTCCAAACACGACGGAGTAACCCGTTGGCATGTCTATTTCAGTGTCGATACGTTGCTGTAACTCGGCGACCAGCCCGCCCATGTCACGGCCTTCGACATTGGATTGAATGACGACGCGGCGTTGTACATCGTCTCGGCGGATCTGCGGTGGCCCGGATTCAATGGCCACTTGTGCCACGTCACCCAATTTCACCCAGGCACCATTGGGTGCTTGCAGGATGAGGTTACGAATTGCCTCTACGCTATTACGGTGAGTCTCGGCTAACCGTACATAGATATCGTAACGCTCATTGCCGTTGATCACCTGCCCTGCTTCACGACCACCGATGGCATCGCTGACCAATTCCATCACTTGAGCAACAGGAATACCATAGCGCGCCAGTATGTCTCGATTCGGCCGGATTGCTAACTGCGCTTCTCCTCCGATCTGTTCCATTTCCACACCACGAGTGCCGTCGACTTTGCGTACCAACGCTTCGATGGCCTTGCCCGTTGTGGTTAACTGATCCAGGTCGGGCCCGAACAGTTTGATGGCAAGCTGTGCTTTAACCCCGGATAGCAGTTCATCCACTCGCGTCGCGATGGGTTGAGAGAATGAGAACAACAAGCCCGGATGCACTGACATCTTTTCTTCCATTAATACTTGCAAGGCTTTTCGGTCAGAGGCGGAGGTCCATTCTTCCACCGGTTTCATTCCTACAAAGATTTCCACATTGGAAACCGGCTCAGGGTCACCGCCAATTTCTGCACGTCCTACTCGGCTGGAAACATACAGGACTTCAGGAAAGGTCATTAACTGTTGTTCCAGCTTCTTTGCAACATGCAAAGAAGTATCAAGACTGGAAGAGGGTGCGAGCGTTATGCGAATATTAAGCGTGCCCTCTTCCAGTTCAGGTACAAACTCGGTGCCCAGTAATGGCACTAACGCCAAAGAACCCAAGAACAACGCGACTGCAATGCCAACCACCAGACTGCGCATTTTCAACGCGCCTGCCAGCGTAAAACGGTAGAGTTTATCGAGGGGTACCATGATAATGCTCTTTTTTTCCCGTACGCCTTTTTTAAACATATAGGTTGCCAGAGCAGGCACTACGACCAACGCGACAATCAGCGAGGCCAACATCGCCAGCACAATGGAAATAGCCATGGGCTGGAACAGTTTTCCTTCCACACCTTCAAGGGTAAACAACGGCGCAAATACGATGATGATGATCAGCACCGCAAAAAAGATCGGCCTCCCCACTTCTCTCGCGGATTCCTGAATACGCAAGGCCATTCCATGTTTGTCGATGGAGACACTGTCAGGTTGTTTTTCACCGGATGCTGATGGCCGCTGGTTTTGATGTTGCTCATCGGCTTTAGTCAGGTGTGTAAAAATATGCTCCATCATCACCACTGAACCATCCACCATCATACCGATGGCGATGGTCAAGCCACCTAATGACATCAAATTAGCCAACACACCCCACTGCGCCATCACCATCAGGGCCAGCAATATAGAGATAGGCACTGAAATAAGCACCAAAAATGTGGCGCGTACATTAACCAGGAACAACATGAGGATGATGACGATCAACACAAAGGCTTCCAGCAACGCATTGGTGACCGTTGAGACCGCCTTGTCGACCAGATCTGACTGGTCGTATATCGTTTCAATGGTTACGCCATCGGGCAACGCCATTTGAATCGCGGGTAAACGATCTTTGATACCGTCAATGGTTGCCTTGGTATTGGCGCCCATTCGTTTCAATACCACACCGGCAACCACTTCACCCAATGATTCGGGGTTTCCGTTGGCATCGCGCCGTGTCATGGTCACGGCACCCTGTCGTATTTCGGGGCCGAAATCGACTTTGGCGACGTCGCTGACTTTTACGGGCACACCATCAACATCCAGTAGTGGAATATTGCCGATATCGCGAAGACCATCTTCTCCGCTGCGTAACCAGCCTACCCCCCGAATAATCAACTGTTCTTCGCCACGATCCAGATACCAGCCACCGGCATTGCGGTTATTCGCTTCTATGGCGGTGGCCACATCATCACTGGACAGTTTATAAGCCAGTAAGCGCTGTGGATCGAGTTGCACTTGATATTGACGCACTTCACCGCCAAATGAGAGCACTTCGGTGACACCACCGACGGGCATTAACAGTAGTTTAACCACCCAATCGTTCAGACTACGCAAGGCGATGGCGTCGTACTTTGTTTTATCTTCTGCTAACAACATGTACTGGAATACCTGCCCCAGACCGGATGTATTGGGGCCCATGCCCGGTGTGCCAATGCCAGCAGGAATTTGCTCCTTCGCCGCTTGTAATCGTGCGAAGACTAACTGCCGGGCAAAATAGATGTCGGTGCCTTCGGTAAACACCACCGTCACTACAGACAGCCCGGTTTTGGAAATCGAACGGACTTCTTCCACATCGGGCAATGCATACATTACCGCCTCAATGGGAAAGGTAATGAGCTGTTCCACTTCTTCTGCCGCAAGGCCCTGAGCCTCGGTATTAATTTGTACTTGTACGTTGGTGACATCCGGAAAAGCATCCAGATTAAGTTTCGGCAGCACCAATGCGCCGCCAACCATAGTGGCTATAAGCGCCAGTATCACCAATAAGCGATTCTCGACACCAAGGTCGATGAGTTTATTTAACATGGTTCATCTCCCTTAGTGATTATGTACAGAAAAACCGCTTTTAGCGATTTCAGATTGCACAAAAAAAGTCCCTTTGCTGACAATGGTCGTGCCTTCGGCAATACCTTCAATCAACATTTGGTTGCCGACGGTTTGCAACACCTCCACTTCTTTAGGCTCAAAACGACCGGGAGCAACCTCAACAAACACTTGCCAATCACCATCTGCGGCACGCATCACGGCCCCTAATGGCACCACTATTCCAGATTGTTTGTTTTTGCTTTCAATAACCACGGAAACAAACTGGCCGGGATGCAAGGCATCATTCGGGTTTGCCACTTCTATATTCACGCCCAGGGTACGGGTCGTTTCATCCAGCGTATGGCGAGCCTGTGTAACCTTTCCGGTTAACCAACGCTTGCCTACATTGACACGAGCTGATGCACCGAGCTGAATGTTGGCAGCCGCTTCCGGGGTCAGGCGTGCTTCGACCCAGAGTGTCGATTCATCGCTAATATCAAACAACACACGCCCTGGTTCGATAATTTCTCCAACAATGAATTTGTCACTGATAACGGTGCCGCTTTGAGAGGCCAGTAAAACAAACTGCCCGGTCGCACGGGATGCATCGCCAGTTTTTAATAAGGCATCTATTTGCGACGATGACATGCCGTAGGCCCGTACCTTTGCGTAGGCTTGCTGGTAGGCAATTTGTGCCGCCACGTAGCGTTTTTCCGAAACCACTTTGCGCCCCAGTTTTTTCACGCGGCGCAACTCCACTTTTGCACCCAACACGGCGCCTTGCGCTTCTGCCATTTCCACACCGGATAATGTCACCAGCGACTTCCCTTTTTTAACGTGGTCACCCAAACGTACATGGCGTTTAAGCACCTGCGCGGATATGCGCGGCGTTACTTTGGTGGTTCGATAGGCATTGATAATCACTTCGCCAGGCGCATTAATCGCGACGCCTAATTGCTGGCGTTTGACCTGCATTGTTTCAATACCCGCCATGCGACGTTGCGCATCGCTCAGCTCAGCATCACTGGCGGCTTCGCCGTGTCCGTCTTCACCTTCTTCATGACCATCTTCATCATGACCATCTTCATCATGGCCATCTTCATCATGGCCGCCCTCATCATGGCTGTGCTCTTCCTTGCCATGCTCATCGTGACCACCGTCATCATGATCATGGCTGTCCATTTTCATTTCGTTGTTATGGTCATGGCCTTCTTCTGCCACTAAAACAGTGGAATGAACCATGCTCAATAATAAAATTATAAATAATGCCCGTTTCATTTTGATACTCCAGAATGTGTTTCGATGTCGTTTTGCGTCAGTCCCAACCAGGATTCAACCTGGTTAGATGCCGCTAGCCAGGCAAAATGTGCCCGTCGCGCTTCTCCCATAAGGCGCACCGCTGCCTCACGGGTATCGATATTTTGTTTAGCTTGAATCAGGTAGTCAGTCACGCTGAGTTCACCCGCTTTCCATAACTGATCCAGTAAGCTCATCTGCTCTTGTTGAGCCTGAATTCCGGCAGAAAGCCAGGATTGCCAGGCACGGCTGGTATTTTTGTGGCGTGCCTGGGCCCCCAACAACTCTGCCTTGGCACGTCGATAGGCTTCACGATAACGCTGCGCTTCAACGACCGCTTCTGCTGAAGCAGCGCGGGCTTCTGCCGTGAAGTTATTGCGCACAAAGAGCGGAATTTCAAGGCTCAAGCCCAACAGCGTTTCACTGTCTTCCTGCCCGGCACGTATCCCGATGGTGGGGTCAATCCGCCCTGCTTTTTTTGCCAGACTAATCCGCGCTTTTGCCGTATTCATACGGCTGCGTAAAATAGCCAGTTGCGGCAATTTTTCAATAGTAGCGGGAGCATTGAGAGGTTTTTGAAGGGGGGCAACGGCGAGATTTTCCGGTAACACAGGCCATTGGGTTTGGTGCTCAGACGGCATCGTCCCACTCACTGCCTGTAAGGTCGTATTGGCTTGTATTTTGCCGTTTTCCGCCGACGACTGCGCCATGAGCGCCTCACTGTAGGCCACCTGCGCGAGTGTTACATCGAGTGCTTGTACATCACCCGCTGCCTGTCGTTGTGTCGCGGCGTCAACCAGACTTTGCAATAGTGTGGTGCGATGTTGTGAAAGCTTCTGTAGTTCACTGGCTGTCGAAAAATCGACCAAAGCATTGAGTGTTTCAAGGGCCGTACTGCGGCGGGCCTCAGACCAGGCCGCCAAGGCCGTTAATTGCTCCTGTTTGGCAATGTTCGCCAGAGAGCCTTGCTTATCACTCCAATCCAACGTCTGGCTAAGGCCAATACTGCCCGTAGAGATATCCGTTCGCTCGGCATCCAGTTCCAGTGACGGATTATGAACAGGCCGGCCAGCACCCTCATAGCGTGCTTGAGCGGCATCCATTTCCGCCAAAGCCCCTTGTACAATAGGGCTTTCAGCCCAGACTTGCTGGATGAATGTGGGCAGAGTGCCGTTTGCGGTAGTGGACACTTCAGCCGAGAACCCTTCAGACGAAAACACCTTAGTCGAGAACACCTTAGTCGAGAACATGGCCGATGAAAATAAAGTGACTAAAACACAGGCGCAAGCGCCTGTAGAACCTATACGTGATAACAACATAATGAGAATCCTTCAACGCAGAACCACGCACTGCAAAACAAAACGAGCAGTGCAGGAAAAAATGAGAAGGACTAAACGATGGGAGGACGGAGCAGCGGAGAGAGATACAAGTAAGGTAATGAAACGACCGCTAAAGCACGGTAGCTATGGTCAATATTCAGGGTTTTAGAAGAAATACTGTAGAAAATGCCGACAATATGAGCTGCCCCGTGGCTGCAATGGTCATCGGTCAACAGGCCGCCTTTCAAAAAATCAGCGCCATGGTCGGTATCACCATCGTGGGCAGTGTGAGCCAGGGGGGTATTGGAAAGCATTACATCGGATACAGCAACATCGTGACCAAAGGCCACTGCAGGATGTTTGTCCCAGGCGAAGGCAGACCCTGTGCAGAGCGTTGCCAACAATAAGAGGGAAATGAGTATTCTTCGCATTGATATTAATTTTGGTGAAACTGCGTCCTGGTGTCAACAGTTCATTGCCATCCTTCCTGTAGTCTTATTACCGAGTAACCCTGTATCGGCAATCATGCACTAAAACAGAGGGGCAATAATATGGCCATGCCCCGATATACCCGTAAGCCACCTACTTATTGCAATAAGACGTTTGCTTTTTTTTGTATCGAATCAGTGAGCGCTTGTAAATATCACAAAGACTCTCGGAGCAAGTGCTGAATTTTTCATTGTAATCCCGAACATAATTGGTATATACACCACACATTTCCGCATTTCTATTCTCATTTGGCTTAACCGTCATCGCTTTTGGTGGAGATGATTTCTTTGGCGTTTTCTTGGTTGATTTTTTCTTGGCTGACTTTTTCTTAACGGGTTTTTTCTTTACGACAGCCTTTTTTTCAACCACCGTTTTCTTTTTGACGACAGGCTTTTTCTTGACGACAGGCTTCTTTTTAACGACTGTTTTTTGGAAGGGTGCCTTCGTGACAGTTTTTTTAACCGCCAGGCTTTTGGATGTTTTTTTCATCGCCTCTTTTGTTGGGGCCGTTGTCTTGGGTGACGTTGCTTTTGGAGATATTGCTTTTGGAGATATTGTTGATGGAGCCGACATAGTCTCAGCTTGTTCCATTTGTCCCTTGGGTGGTTTTGGTGATTCAGCGCCAGAGGGTTTTTCAGCTATTGGTGTTGTTTTTTGAGTGTTTGCTTTTTGCTTCATAACCTTGGGCTGAGGCATGGGCTTAGGAATAGCTTTTGGTACAGGTTTTGCCACGGGTTTTATACCGATGTGGACTTTCCCGTTTTCATCAACCCAGCGAAAAGATTCCGCCTGAACCGTAAATGATGAAAACAGTAATAGTGCGAATAATAATATTGTAAAAGTCGTTACTTTCATGTCTATGCCCTGAAATACGTTTTTTAGTTGTACCTTTATACTGTTTTTACAATCCTAACATTTATGTGGTGCCTAAAAAACCACCTATTAATTAACAAAATCCACAACCATCCAGGCGGTTTTTAGCTTTTATATGACCCTGTTTTGCAGCAGCACGGAACCATTTGTCCGCCTGCTTTTTATTCTTTTTTGTACCTCTGCCTTTTCGTAACAATTCACCATACTGATATTGTGAATCGACATTGCCAAGTTCAGCCCCTTTGGAAAGCCAGATAATGGCAATTTTATAATCTCTTGACACACCTATCCCACGAAGATAATTCATCCCTATTTCATGAGCAGTTTTAGCGGTAATATTTTCAGGTATAACGATTGCAGTTTTATTGTTATCTGTTTTAGCCTTAACTTCCAAGGTAGAAGTATTCTTTCCAGAGTTTTCCTCACCTAGCGTTAATAGTGCATCCAATGCCAGAATTGCTTTTTTATAATCATGACCTGCTGCTAATTCTAACCATTCTTCGGCCTCATCATAATCCTGTTCAACACCATCACCCTGTAAATAAATATTACCCAGTAAATATTGAGCCGTGGCATTGCCCTGTTCAGCGGCCATGGTTAAATACTCAACCGCGACATCCATATCTTTTTCGACTTTATCACCCTCTTGGTACAACATACCCAGCTTAAGTTGTGCATGGGAATAGTCCTGTCCAACTGATTTTTCTAGCCATTTAATGGCATTTTCTACATTTTTTTCAATACCATCGCCTTTTAGGTAACGTATGGCTAAATCATACTGTGAACGTGGATCGCCCTCTTTTGCGGATATCAATAGTAAACTTGAAGTTTCGGCTTGCAGGTTTAATGACAATAAAACAACAAAACACCCTAAAAAAAATCTCATATTCTATTTCCTTAAGAAAACCCCATAGCCTCACTGCTAAAAAAACAAGAAATGTAAAACAAGCAGTTAAATATTTACCAATTAAAATTATTACTATTTGAACTAACGGCTCAAGTCAAAATCTCTTAAATAATTTCGTTGGTGATAACTTACTATTTTTGTAGGAATAATTATCAAACGGTGATAACAATGCAATAAATAATCTCAAATTCGTAATACCCCAAAATAGCTAATATCCGATTAAAGATATCCTTTTACTAAGCCGCTATTTATTTTCAGAAGTGTTTTGGCATGATAGCTCGCCCTGATTTCCACTGTTAACACCTTCTACTTAATTTACGCGTAAATAAACGTCGCAATTCGTAATACCGTAACAAGACTTACAAGGAGTCCCATATGAGCAGGAACGGGCATAAAAACATCGGTTCAATTTGTTTAATTACGGCAAGTCTGGCCTTGCCGTTTACAGTTACCGCCGGAGAAATCGGTGATATTCAATGGCACGGGTTTTTAACGTCCTCAGCAATGGTCAGTACAGACGGTACTTATACCGGTGACGTCACGAATCAGGGTGGAGCCAAAGACACTCGCGTGGGGTTAACCCTTTCAACTCAGGTAGATGAAAGCTTAGACTTTGCTGCACAATTTCAGGGTAGTGGCAAAGACGACTTTGTAATGAAAATGGACTGGGCATTCGCTAACTATGACGTTAGCGAAAACCTCTCTTTGCGTTTTGGTAAAATTAAATATCCTGTAGGTCTTTATAACGAATACATTGATGTGGGTTACACCTACCCATGGATTCGCCCGCCAGAAGGCTTTTATAATCAGGATATTATCGGCCCTAACCTGACCCGAGTGGCATACAACGGTTTTGGCGCGCAATTCACAACTTATTCCGGTGACAATGAAATTGGTGTCAATGTCTTCGGTGGTGTGGTTGACGTTGACGACGGCCATGTTAACCAATTAATTGGTACTAAAATCACCTTCAATATGGAAGATGCTTTCCGTATTGAACTTGTCGCCAATACCGGTATTATGGAAATCGAACCGGATTCTCCACGATTTATGATGATGGATGGAGAACGCCATACCACATATACCGCAGGTTTTATTGTCGACATGACGAACTTCATGATGGCATCTGAATTCGGGTCCGCCACCATGGGTCTGGATATGATGGACATGACCTCAGGTTACGTAATGATGGGTTACCGTTTTGGCGATTACATGCCACATATTACCTGGGAGCAATGGGATGTTAAAGGCGGCTGGGGTCAGGAAGTACTGGGTGTTGGTATCCGTAAGGAATTAACCACTAATTCTGCCCTCAAGTTTGAGGTGCGTCAGATCACTCCCGAGCAAGTACAAAAACCTGGGTTTAATGCCATGGGAATGCCGATGATGGGAACCGGTGGTTTTGGTCTGTTTTCTGATACACCAACGGACAAAGATATCACCATCGTAGGTATGGCCATCGAGATGGTATTTTAAGGGGTATCGACAATGAAAAATAACCTATACAAATCAGTATTACTCGCAGCACTGTTAATGTTCACTGCCGGTGCTTTTGCCGATGAAGTGATTGTTATCGTGCATCCTTCCAACCCTTTAACTGAAATTTCCATTAATGACTTAAAAAAAATCTACCTGGGTAAGAAGAAATTTTTTCCCAATGGCGGAAAAGTCATACCGGTTGATCAAAAAAGAGGAACCGAAAGCCGTAAGTTTTTTTATGGCGGGATTATTGGCAAGAGCGAAACCAAGCTTAAATCGTATTGGGCCCGCTTAATCTTCACCGGCAGAGGTACTCCACCTAAAGTCATTAAAGAGGACGTTCTGCTAAAAAAGTGGGTCGCAGATCAACCCAAAGCCATAGGTTATATGATGAGCAATGAAGTTGATAATACGGTCAAAGTTCTTGAGTTGAAGTAACGACGGACGGTTAACGAACGCTGTATATATTATGAATAAAGTGAATTGTAGTCATTACTATGTAAACTCTCTAATTAGTAATTAATGTAGAGATGAGTATGGAGACTGTTTTAACAAAGGAAAAAATAGACGTTATGGCTTAAAATATACTCATATAATATGTATGGTTCGTTAATATATTCATAGTTTCGCCCGGCGCTCAGTGCCGGGCGATTTTAAAATAAGAAGAATATATAATGAATTGGTTCCACAATCTTAAAATTAAATACAAAATACTCTTCCTTTCTATTATTGGTGTTGGAGGGTTCCTGGTTTATTTCAGCTATAACTATTCTGTTGCTTCTTCCAATGCTGAGCGCATGGCACATATTCTCGATGTCACCTACCCCATGTTGGAAAAAATGGATGCCGAAATAGTCCGTCTGGATAAAATAAAAGGCTCATTAAAATCTGCAGTCATTGAGGGTGAAGAAGAATTACTCGGGGAGGCCGATGCCTACGCCAAAGAAATAATAGAAGCATTTCGTGAGATGTCCACCATCAACAAGCAGGACGTTGAGAAAATCAAACCATTAGATTTGGCATTTACACAATATTACAAACTGGCCAGAAGCCTCTCTACCCAAATGATTGATGGCTCCATAGCAACGGATACCATTCAGTCTACATCGGAAAATATGGGTGCTAAATTGGTTTCTTTACAGGAAAAATTGGAACGTTTTCGTAACCACAACCACACACTATTTATTAACAACATCAAAGAATCGGTACAGTCTTCCAGCCATGCGCTGTTTATGGGTATGATCATCGGCGGAATAGTATTGGTATTATTATTGATATCCACACCCCTTATTATCAGAATGATTTCTGGAAATCTGTCGCAAGTGGTTACCTCATTAAAAGAAATGGCGGCGGGGGGAGGTGATTTAACAAAACGCCTGGAAAGTCATTCCACTGATGAGTTAGGCGATCTGGTATTATGGTTTAACCGTTTTGTTGAGCAGTTGCAAAAAGTGGTTTCTGAATTAAAAGACTCCAGCATTCAGCTCTCTACATCTTCCAGCGAAGTTACCACAATAACGGAACAAAGTAGCCAACAAATATCTCGACAAGAATCAGAAACTGAATTAGTCGCAACCGCAGTGAATGAAATGGCCGCAACGGTTCAGGAAGTCGCCAGCCATGCGAATAATGCCGCAACCGCAACACAGGAAGCAGACCAGGAAGCCAAAGCCGGACGACAAGTCGTCACAGATACCGTTGACGCCATCGACGCCCTCGCGGATGGAATAGATGATGCTGCCCAAGTCATCCAAAAGCTGGAATCAGACAGCCAACAAATAGGCACGGTATTGGATGTTATTCGAGGCATCGCGGACCAAACTAATTTATTGGCCCTCAATGCCGCCATAGAAGCCGCCCGCGCCGGTGATCAGGGCCGTGGCTTTGCCGTAGTGGCTGATGAAGTACGCACGTTAGCGAGCCGAACTCAGCAATCCACCCAGGAAATCGACCAAATGATCGAACGCCTGCAACACGGCTCACGCAATGCCGTGACTGCCATGGACGCAAGCCGTGAACAAGCTCAAAAACTGGTCGGTCAGGCAGCACAAGCCGGAGAGTCACTGCAAACCATCACTCAGGCAGTCGGCAATATCGCCGATATGAACCTGCAAATTGCCAGTGCCACGGAAGAACAAAGCAGCGTCGCAGCAGGCATTGATCAAAGCATTGTCATCATTCGTGACATCAGTGTCGAGGCAGCCCAGGGAGCAAACCAGGCCCATGACAGCAGCCAACAAAGGTGGGACTGGCAAACAAAGTTCAAAGCCTGGTGAATAAGTATAAAAAACTCGGCCGCAAGCGACCGAGTTTTAAGAACCCAATAGCTCCATCGCTTCGCGATAAAACATAAACATGCCTCTAAACAAAACTCAGCTTCTTGATGTAGGGTGGGCACTGCCCACCAATT
>NVUB02000050.1 GCA_002401775.2 Ectothiorhodospiraceae bacterium | reverse complement strand
TTTAAAAAGAATCCGTTAAAATTCGGTGGTACCGTAAGCCAAGGTTGTTTAAACAAACATCGGTGCCCAACAAGGCGTTAAACCAGATCGGCGCAAAAGAGGCGCCTCCTGGTTAACTTAAACGTTATGTCTAAAAAGAAATGAATCATGTTGAAATCATTAACCTCGAAGCTCATCAAAGGTCTACGCAAGCTTATCCAATCAGATAAATTTCGTGAATCATTGATTGTGACTACTATTGCACTTTTATTAAGCCCATTTTCTATCTATTTTGGATTTCAGATTAATGCTTACCTCTCTAAGCCTCTACTTTCTGTAGAGTATGTTAGTAGATATGAAAAAAAATATTTTAATTTTGATAAAGTTATTCCTTTTGTAAAAGGGGTAACTAATAATGATATTTATCAGGAATATCGATCTAAAATGTGGACTTCTGTTAACTATTTTGATCTACGCATGATAAAAAATATTCCTTCCCTAGCACGGCCTAGCGATTTGGCTAATAAAATAAAGGATGAAATAGAACATTATGATGGTTATTTGGCCGGTGAAGTAGAAGAAGCAGAAGCCAAGATCAAGAAATTGCCAAATATTAGTAAGATTGATATGAGGATTCTATCACATCAATTTTTGGATTCATCTTCAGCTACAAAAGACGATGAGTTAAGAATTAAGTTAGGAAATTATTTTAAAAAGAGGAAAGCAAAAATAAACAGCATTAAAGGAACATTAAAAGAATTAGCGAAAATATTAGGTAACCTTGACAAAGTAATAGATATAAAACTTAGCATCTTAAACAAAGGATCTACTGATGGCTTAATCAGGAATAGAGGTACCATTTATTATGGTAGAAGTAAATATAGAATACAACGCATTTCACCCCCATCATCTCAAAATACAATAAATGCCGTTCCTACCTTTCAAGTCAATCTCCCAACAGGCACATATTCTCCTCAGTCTGTCGGTCAAATCATCAAGAACACAATGACAGAATTGTGGTTCAGAGTTGAAGAACAAAAAACAGGAAACACAGATGGCTTGTGCTCTAAACAAGGCCAATTTACCTTGATACTTTATGATCAAGACAGCAAATCAGTTGAGAGAAAATTTAATTGTATAGAGGATAAATGATCATGATTTTTCAAATATGCAAAGAAAAGAACATAATTGCTATCATGTTATGTGTTCCATTTTCCCTGTTTTCTGATATTCACATTTCAGAAGCATCTGAAAATAATGAAAGCTCAATCGATGTGCCGTGCCCTAAATATGAAAAGGGAAAAGTTTGGAGATACAAAACCCATGGTAATGGTTTTTCATCTGAATCTGCTGAGTATGTGAAATCAATTGATAATGAGCATATTACAACAGTAACCACAATGAGAACTACTATCGATAATATTGGAAGCCAAAAGTCCATAATGGAGTCAACGTATAAAAAGGAGAATGAGGCAATATATAGGATTGCACTTAGCATGAAGAATGGAGGACTTGATTTTACTACGACATACAGTCCGCCAGAATATATATGTGGTAATATCCCCCTACAATACGAAACTGTAAGTCATCAAAAAACTTCGATGCAACAAACAAAAACCAAGAATATCATTTTATGGAAACATCTTGGAGAAGAGCAGGTGGAAGTTCCAGCAGGTTCTTTTATTGCTGAAGTAAATGAAATGATAACCATTTTTGGCTCGAATAACATGCCAGGGGTGGAATTGTCTAGGGCAAAAACTATTACTATTATTTATCATGTCAAAAATATCGGTATCGTGAAGAGCGTTAACACAACCATAACCCAGATACCAGATTTCTCAAGCCAACAAAATGATGATGAAACTCAAAGGTTTTTCAGTGAAAACATGAATAATTTAACCGCTGACAACATTGAAGAAAAAATTAAGCAATTTGAACATCTTTCGAAAGGTGCTACTTCGAGTAAACCAAAAATGAAATTCAAAGAGCAGCGTAATGTTATTACCACTGAGTTAACTTTGGTACCTACGATTATAGAATAGTGACCTAGTATCACATTAGCACCGCGACATAACAAAAAAATCAACCGGACATATTTTTCAATGGCTGAATTTTGTGTTCGTTTCACTCTACACAAAATTCAGCCATTGAAAAATACGCCGGTTATTTAAAACGTTAGAGCTAAATAGAAAAGCATTAAAGGCATAAACGAATTTGAGTGTTGTTCTTTTCAAGGTAAGCATTAATGTTGATGCTTCTTAAAATTTATCAAAGTTTGTAAAGTGCATGCGGGTTTCAGTAAAGTGGGTAGCCAAATAAATACGTATTGTGGTTTCGATGATACACTGTAATTTAAACCACCGTATTTTTCATGTTTGGTAGCAGCCATCATGCCTATCGAACTGAATGTTATATCATTAACAGGTACGTTTAGGTGAGTGAGTCGCTCTACAAAGGCAAAGCTCTAACCAATAAATCAACCGGACATATTTTTCAATGGCTGAATTTGTGTTTCGTTTCACTATCACACAAATTCAGCCCTTGAAAAATACGCCGGTTATTTAGGTCCGTTAGCACTTGAAATATTAAGGAGGATTAAATGTGACTATATCTTTGGTAACTAGGTTTGAAGAGGATGGAAATGATTCTAAATTGTTATTTCAAATAAAAAATGATAATTCAAAAAATGTTACAATAACTGACATAAATTTTGTTAGCGGCAAGAATTATGATTTCATAATTGCTATGAAAGATATTCTAAGACAATCTAACAATGAAATTCCCATGACAATTCAACGCCATGACCATTATCATGATTGGATATACTTACGTTCGTTAATGGAAAGTATGTTCGATAAAAATGAAACTATGGGCAATAAATTCTTTTTTTGGTTATTTTGTAGAAAAATATATTTGAGTGTTACAACACACGCTGGGCCACTTCCTACAAAGAAAATTAATAAACAAGCTTCGAGATGGCTGTGGCGAAATTATAAAGATAATCCTCGAACGACAGCATATAATTAGGTGCTAACAAGGCCGTTCAACTCGGACATTTTTCCGCGGTGTTTGAGTTGTGCTAAAAAAGCCTAGCACAACTCAAACACCACTACAAAATGCCGGTTAACGGCGACGTTATGTGCAATAAAATATGAGCAAGATAACAATAATCGAAGGAGGCTGCCATTGCGGTAATATTAATTATTGTTTTGAAGTTGAGAAGCCTTTAGATTGCCTTTCTATTCGTGAATGCACATGTTCTTTTTGTAAAAAACAAGGTGCAATATACGCGTCAGATCCCGAAGGTAGATTAAGTATAAAAATTAAAAATAGTGAAAATATTATAAAATATCAATTTGCCTCAAAACATATTGAATTTGTTTTTTGTAAAATATGCGGAGTAATGCCATTATCGGTAACTGAAATAGATGGAAATATATTTGCAGTAATTAATATTAAAACTTCTAATATTGAATTAGAAACCTTGTCCGTTCAAAATATTTCTTTTGGTGAAGAATCTATTGATAATAGTATTGAGCGCAGGAAGTCTAAATGGATACCAATTGTAGATGGAATATAAAATATGAAGTATGCAATTGCAATATACCTAGTGTTATTTTCTATCTCAGTTAATAGTGAAGAGTCCCTATGCAAAAAAGTTGAGTCTAAAGGTGAAGGACATTGGCCTCTGGATGAAAGTAAATTCACAAAGAAAAGAGCAAATAGCGCACTTGAATCTCTAAGTAAATTAACAAATAATACTTCGATGGGCGCAGATTTTGTTAGCGTAGAAAATGAACTGATGTATATAAAAGGATATTTATTAAAACAAATGACGGATCCAAAAGACAAAGAAATGCGTAAAGAATATTGTTCGTTTATTGAAAATGACGCATATATTCACCACTAAGCACATAACAAGCTCATACAGACGGACAGTCAAAAGGCTCACGATTTTTGCAAAGAACGCAAAAATCGCGCCCCTTTCGCCTGCCGCTGATGAGGGCGTTGGGCATTGTAAAAAAGCATAAAAAGTATTCTGGTTTTCGGGTTCCAAAAAAGAGAATCCTTAGCCTGAAAGTGAAACGACTTCGAGAAAAAGTGAAGGGTGCATTATTCAATTATCGGAGTAGC
>NVUB02000005.1 GCA_002401775.2 Ectothiorhodospiraceae bacterium | reverse complement strand
TGACCCCTTAAGCTGACCCCTTAAGGGCCAGCCCCCAAAGCCAGGGCAACCACAAGGGATTGCCCTACGGATGCCCAAAATATTGTGGGTGATACAACGCTTTTTGGTTACCGTTAATCAGGGTTTTTCTACTTCTATTAAGACATAACCCATTTCTTCATAGTTGCGTATTTCCGTTGGCCCGGCGGGGGATACGTCTACGTAATCGGGAAAATCGTTGGCATTTTTTCCGCGCCAGGAGGCGTGTGTTCCACACACGTGTACGGGTACGTCGCTGGCGACGAGGGATTGTACGGTTTTGTGGACTTCGGCATTTTGCTGTTGTTTGTTGGTCATGAGGCCGAATTGTTCAGATCCATGGGAAACGACGGCTAGTCCGATGTCAGGGAAGCGTTTCTGTAGTTGTTTGACGTATTGATTGACGGCGGGGATGGCCCATTTCAATGCGTCGCCATCGCCGTCCACTATTTCGAATACTACTCCAAAAGGGGCGTCTTTTTGGGCGAGTAGTTGTTCAATCTCTTGCTGGGTACTGGCTTGGCTAAGGCCAATGGAAAAAAGTGCAAATATACTGGCAAGTATAAAACGGCGCATGTACAACTCCTGTGAGGTTTTAGCGAATATTGCCATAGTCTACGGCCATAGCCTGCCTATCCATAGACTGTTTATCTAGGCATTCGGTTCCAGCTTCGGTAAGTTGAGTCTGTAATGGCGTCTTCGTTACAAAATTAACGGCATTGCGAACAATAATGGGCTGATAAGTGACTAAATTGACGCTGATTAGTGGAATACCGACATTTAGTGTGAATATTGTAGTGAACAGCCGTCTAGGTGCTATGGTCGATAATGAGGCTGTATTGTTATTTCGTCAGCGACTCAATATTTGCACTTAACATAAGGCTGGAAAAACATGATCGAACGATTTAAACAGTTTTTTGACAAGCATCTTTCTCCTCCTGCGGACGATGAGAATGTCAGCCAGGATCGTCTGCATTTGGCGACGACGGCGCTATTGGTGGAAATGACTCGAGCCGATGGCTCGGTTCAGGAGGAAGAGCAGGTGGCTGTTTCCCGTGCAATTAGCAAGGCGTTTAATATCGAAGAAAGTAAGACCGCAGAATTGATTCAGCTGGCGGAAATAGAAATCTCGGATTCTACTTGTTACCACCAATTTACTTCTCTGATAAATAAAAGCTTTTCCAAGACTCAAAAGACCCAGGTGGTAGAAATGCTGTGGGAAGTGGCTTATGCCGATGCCGAGATGGAAAAATATGAAGAACAGCTTTTACGACGCTTGTCTGATTTGCTGTACGTCCCGCACGCTGAATTCATTCAAGCCAAGCTTCGGGTGAAGGCGCGTCTTGGGCTTGAGTAATGTCCTACACTGGGTTCATTAACGTCTGCCCGTTAGTTAAGGTAATGACTTATATGTTGTCGGTTCAGTTTGGCGCTTGATTTGCCGCTAAAATAGCGTAAACGCATATTATTTATGCAGAACTTCAATAGGGCGCTGTACGCGAGGCAATCCACAATGAACTGGTTTTCAAGCCTGAGTATTCGCTGGAAGCTGCAATTCGGCTTTTTTCTGGTGGTGATGTTCACCATTATCTTTGTACGTTGGGGTGGTTACCAGGAACTACTCAAGTTGATTGACATTGCCCGGTTAAACCAGGTTTCTCCGAATATCCTTTCGCAATTAGATGATCGGCTCAGTGTCTATGTGACTGATGCTTTGTGGCAGTCGGGTCTGGAGTTTATTGCGCTTTATATGGTGATATCGCTGTTGGCAAAAAAATTTGTGGCGCCCATTGAAGCATTGTGCGAAGCGGTGAAAGATATTGAGCAAGGCGACCTGACTCGTAAGGTGGTTACGACTTCCCAGGATGAAATCGGTACCCTGGGTAGAGGCTTTAATGCCATGCTCAAAGGCTTGAGTGAGATTATTCGTAATATTGATAAGAACAGTGCCCAAATGGCACAGTCGGCTTATCAGGTGGCAACCGTTGCTCACGAAATAGGGAAGGTCAGCCAGTCTGAAAACGAAGTGGCTGAGGGGATGGGGCAAGATGCCCAGGCATTAATTGAAGTGGCTGAGTCCGTGCAGGTATTGGCACAGGAAGCGATTGAGCGCGCCAATATTGCCAAACAGGCGGCGCAGGAGGGGATCTCTTATGTGGGAGGGAATGTGACCCGCATGGAAGAGACTGTACTCGATGTGAGGCGGGCCTCTGATCAGGTTGCTGAATTAAAAGGTGCTGCGCAACAGATTTATGACATCATCGGGACTATCCGGGCTATCGCGGAGCAAACGAATCTGTTGGCACTGAATGCAGCGATTGAGGCGGCTCGCGCTGGAGAATCGGGCAGAGGTTTTGCGGTAGTGGCCGATGAGGTGCGTGATCTGGCGAATCGTACGACGGATTCGACGAGTAAAATTACCGATATTATCAACCAGGTTAATGATCAGGTAGGTCAGGTCGCGGAGTCGATGGAGGCGGTGGTGGGTCGGGTCAATGTGAGCCGTGAGCGCGCGGGTGAAGCGGGGCAAATTATCGGCCGCATTGCCAATGACGTTTCCGTAACCGCAGAGACCAATCAACAAATAGAGGATGTCAGTAAGTCGCAGTTAAACCAGTTACAGATGTTGCAGATTCGTCTCTCTGGCCTGCATGAAAGCGTAAAAGAAAATGGTCTTAAGGTTGAGACGACAGCCAATGTTGGTGATGATCTTTATCAGATATCGGAAAGCTTGCGTGGGGTGTTGTCGCAATTTACCTATGAATATGAAGGTAGTGTGGCTAAGGAAAGCCACGATAAAAGAGAGGCTCCCCGGTTATCTCATCAGTTACGGGTCCGGTTCTGGCAGTGTGGTACCCATTACGAGAGTATTTGTAATGACTTGAGTTTAACGGGAATGAAGCTGCGCATAAAAGACGAGCTTGCTAAGGGTGAACCCATCGATTTGGAGATTTTTTTGCCGTTTAAGAACCTGGAAGAATATGAATCGCAGCGTCCTGTGGCCCTTCGTGCCAATTTGATCTGGCAGCGTCCGGAGGGTGGGCAATTGCAGTGCGGCCTGCAGTTTGTGGATTTGACGCCGGAGAGCAGAGCAGGCTTGCAGCGTTGTTTTGAGTACTTTAATCGGAATTCAAAATTTGCATGATTTTTAAACAATATTATTGTTTTTGACTCTTCACTGATTTTCTTCTGGGTTTATTTTTAGATATCGGTTTTTTTATTGAGTGTATTCTTGAGTAGATGTTTTGCTCTCAGGGTTCAAATTTCAATCTTGATTACCAGCATCATAGTGCCAGAACATCTGTTATAACAAGCGTTTGGGGCGTTTCTCCAGAGATGTTAATTACCGCGTAAATTCTCCGATAGTGTCAGCCAATACTATTTGTCCGCCAATAGCCCCATAAAATTCCGTGTTGAAGCGGTAAATTCTACAATCGTATAATCGCACATTCATTTTACGCTTCCCTGGGGGGGAAACATGCAAGCTGAAGCACGGGCCGCGATGGCAAAGGATCTGGTTGCGCAGTTCCGTCAATGTTTAAAACCTGAGTCGATACTTTTTCGTGAAGAGGAGCGCCGCCCTTACGAGTGCGACGGCTTGTCTGTTTATCGTGAGCTGCCTTTGCTGGTGGTATTGCCGGAAACCATTGAACAAGTACAACAAATACTGCGGCTTTGTGTTGAGCGTAAAGTGCCTGTGGTGGCGCGTGGTGCGGGCACCGGCCTTTCCGGAGGGGCTTTGCCTTTAGCCGATGGGGTACTGTTAAGTCTGGCCAAGTTCAATCGTATCCTGGATATTGACCCTGAAAACCGCTGCGCACGTGTTCAGCCGGGGGTTCGCAATTTAGCGATTTCTGAAGCTGTGGCGGGACACGGCCTGTATTACGCGCCTGACCCTTCCTCGCAGATTGCCTGTTCCATTGGCGGTAATGTGGCGGAAAATGCGGGTGGCGTACATTGCCTTAAATACGGGCTCACGGTTCACAATATTCTTAAGCTGGAGGTCGTCACCATTGACGGAGAACGACTGACCATCGGTAGTGATGCCCTCGATGCTGCTGGTTTTGATTTGCTGGCATTGTTCACGGGATCTGAAGGTATGTTGGGCGTGATTGTTGAAGTCACCGTTAAGTTGTTGCCTAAGCCGGAGGCCGTGCAGGTGCTTTTAGCGGCGTTTGACGATGTAGAAAAGGCCGGTGACGCCGTGGGCCGCATCATTGGCGCCGGGATCATTCCCGCCGGTTTGGAAATGATGGATAACCCCGCGATCCGTGCGTCTGAGGCGTTTGCCAATGCGGGTTACCCCGTGGATGCGGCCGCCATCCTGCTCTGCGAGTTGGATGGTGTCGAGCAGGAAGTGGAAACCCAGGTCGGCCAGGTTGAACGGTTGTTGTTAGCCTGCGGTGCCACGGAAGTGCGAGTGGCAAAAGATCGTCTCGAACGTGAAAAATTCTGGAAGGGCCGTAAGGCCGCTTTCCCGGCAATTGGACGTATATCGCCTGACTATTACTGCATGGATGGCACTATTCCGCGTCACCAGTTATCAACAGTACTGGGGGGAATTCGGGCATTGTCTGAGGAATATGGATTGGACGTGGCCAATGTATTTCATGCCGGGGACGGCAATATGCATCCGTTGATTTTGTTTGATGCCAATAAGCCTGGAGAACTGGAACGCACGGAAGAAATGGGTGGTAAAATTCTTGAATTATGTGTCTCGGTGGGCGGCAGTATTACCGGGGAGCATGGTGTGGGTATCGAAAAAATTAATCAAATGTGTACGCAATTTAACGCCGCTGAATTGACACAAATGCATGCGGTTAAAGCGGCATTTGACCCCCAAACGTTGCTTAACCCTGGTAAGGCTGTACCGACGTTGAATCGCTGTGCGGAGTTTGGTGCAATGCACGTCCACAAGGGCGAAATCGCCTTCCCAGAATTGGAACGGTTTTAATGACAACACCACACGACACCAGTGAAAGCCTGGCCAATCAGATACTGGATGCTTATAACACCGACAGCGCTTTGTGTATTGTCGGTGGTAATAGTAAAGCGAGTCTGGGCCAGCCGGTGAACGCAACATCATTGGATGTTTCCGGACATTGCGGCATTGTTGAATATGAACCAACGGAATTGGTGGTGACTGCACGTGCCGGGACTTCCCTGACCGAGCTGGAATCCATCGTCGCCGAGGCTGGGCAAACGTTACCGTTTGAGCCCCCGCATTTAGGGGCTGGCGCAACCTTGGGCGGGACTATCGCTTGCGGGCTGTCAGGTCCCCGCCGACCTCACTCGGGGTCGGCTCGAGACTATGTTTTGGGCGTGAAAATGATCAATGGCCGCGGTGAAATATTACAATTTGGTGGCCAGGTGATGAAAAATGTCGCAGGCTATGATGTATCGCGCTTGCAGGTGGGTGCGCAGGGGACACTGGGTGTGCTACTGGATGTATCCCTAAAAGTGCTGCCGCGCCCGGCCTGTGAACGTACGGTATTTATAGAAATGAGTGCGGGAGTCAGTATTGAAATCATGAGTTGGTTAGCCGCTAAGCCATTGCCTTTGTCGGCGGCTTGTCATGTGCCAGAAGGGGATGATCAAACAGAGTTATTGTGTTTGCGTTTGTCCGGGGCTGAGGCCGCAGTGGATGCGTCAATCGTCTACCTTCGTAAGGAGCAATCGGATTTTGCGATAGAAGTGCTTGGGGAAAATGATGAGCGGGCTGCATTGTTTTGGCAGGATCTGCGTGAACGAAAATTGGGTTTCTTTTCAAGTGAAATGCCTGAATCATCACAAGGCCTGTGGCGATTATCTCTGCCACCCGCAACGCCCGTCTTTTGGTGTGAAAATTCAGAGGGTACGAAGATTGAGCACCACCAACAATCGCGGGATGAAGCCTTTACGGCTGAATGCCTGATTGACTGGGCGGGTGCGCAACGCTGGATGAAAACCAATGCCCCTGCGGAGGCTGTGCATGAGGTGGCAAAAAGGTATGGCGGATATGCCACGTTACTCACGGCAGAGGGGGCAATACAATCTCCCTTGAGTTCTGGCTTGATGGCCGTGCATAAAAATCTGAAACATGCATTTGATCCCAAGGGCATTCTGAATTCCGGACGTTTGTATGCGGAGTACTAGTATGGGGAGTACCAGGAGTACTAATTGTGAATAACAGATATGGCAAAACGGGCGAAATAAATCGAATCACCCGGCGAATTAAGGCGAAATAAAGCGTGCAGACTCAACTACCGACCTCATTATTATCTACTGAGCAGGGGCGTGAAGCCGATGCCATTTTGCGGAGTTGTGTGCATTGTGGTTTTTGCAATGCCACCTGCCCAACTTACCAAGTGCTGGGAGATGAGCTGGACGGGCCGCGTGGGCGGATTTATTTGATCAAACAATTGCTGGAAGGCCAGGGTGAGGCGGAGACGGCACAACGGCATCTGGATCGATGTCTGACTTGTCGTAATTGCGAAACAACCTGTCCGTCGGGCGTGGAATATAGTCGTTTACTGGATATTGGCCGGGAAACGGTAGAGCAGCAGATAACACGACCGTTACCTCAACGTGTATTGCGCTGGGGCTTACGACAGGTATTACCTTATCCCAAGCGGTTTGCCTTAGGTGTTGGTGTTGCGCGCTGGGTACTTCCTTTGCTGCCAAAAGTGTTACGCAAGGCAATACCGCCACGACCAGGTCCAGTGACTCCCTGGCCGCTGGCACAACATTCGCGGCGCGTTATTTTACTCGGTGGCTGTGTGCAGTCCGTGGCGGCGCCGGAAATCAATCGTGCTGCTGCACGGGTCATGGATAGCCTTGGCATCAGTGTATTACACCTGTCTGGCGAAAGTTGTTGTGGTGCGGTGCATCAGCACATGGCCGCACCTGACGCGGCGCAGCAAATGATGCGCCGAAATATTGATGCCTGGTGGCCGCACCTTGGGTTGGACGGTGATACTGCAGGTAGTAGCGATGTTAAAACCGATGTTAAAACCGATGTTAAAATTGATGTT
The DNA here is from genome assembly GCA_002401775.2 of Ectothiorhodospiraceae bacterium. Classification (GTDB taxonomy): domain Bacteria; phylum Pseudomonadota; class Gammaproteobacteria; order SZUA-152; family SZUA-152; genus SZUA-152. The sequence goes on along the minus strand of NVUB02000005.1, from coordinate 12,820 downwards.
AAAACCGAAGCCAATACCGGGGATGACAAAAAAATTGAAGTAAAAGCCGAAGCCATTGTCAGTACAGCCAGCGCATGTGGCTTGCAGGTGAAAGAATATGGGCATTATCTACAGCACGATGTTGAATATGCCCAAAAAGCAGCGCAGATTTCTGCATTAGTGAAAGACATTTCGGAAATCGTGGCAGCGGAGCCCGTGCAGCAAAAACACCGGCTTTCCCTGCGCATCGCTTTTCATGCACCCTGTACATTGCAACACGGCCAGCGATTGAGTGGCGTGGTAGAAGGTATTCTGCGGGATTGGGGAGGTGAGTTAGTGCCGGTGAAAGAGGGGCATTTGTGCTGTGGTTCGGCGGGCACGTACTCTATTATGCAGCCCGAACTTTCCCGGCAGGTGCAAAAAAACAAACTGGCGGCATTACAGGAACATGCGCCACAGGCCATCGCTAGTGCCAATATTGGTTGTTTGCTACATCTTCGGGAGGGTATTGAATCTTCGCACAATACCTCTGGATCGTCCCCCGTACTCCCAGTAAAACACTGGGTGGAAGTACTGGCTGATTGCCTGCCCGTCGAATAACCGATAAAATCACTAGGGTAAAAGGGCAGGGGAAAGAGGAAAGGGAAAAGATGCCAGAAAATCCACCTTTTCCTCTTTTATTTGTTGTCTCATTTTTATACATTTTCAGAGGTTTCTGATGACTACGAGTTCTAAAATATCGACTTTTATTCCTCCTGTGCGTACGCTCATGGGGCCTGGTCCTTCGGACGTGCATCCGCGTGTTTTAAATGCCATGGCGCGGTCAACAATTGGCCATCTTGACCCACAGTTTGTGGCTTTGATGGACGAGATGAAAATCTTGCTTCAGTACGCCTTTAAGACCAAAAATGAGTTAACAATCCCGGTGTCAGCTCCCGGTTCTGCGGGTATGGAAACCGCTTTTGTTAATTTGATCGAGCCTGGTGATACGGTGGTGGTTTGTCAAAATGGTGTGTTTGGCGGCCGTATGAAAGAAAACGTCGAACGCTGCGGTGCGACACCCATCATGGTGGAAGACGAATGGGGTATGCCGGTTGACCCGAATAAACTGGAAGAAACCCTGAAGGCACACCCTGAAGCCACAACGGTTGCATTTGTTCACGCTGAAACGTCCACTGGTGCGCAATCTGATGCTGAAACTCTGACCAGGATTGCCCATGAACATGGGTGTCTGGTGATTGTCGATGCCGTGACGTCGCTGGGCGGTACGCCCATCAAACTGGACGAATGGGGCATTGACGCTATTTATTCTGGTACGCAAAAATGTTTGTCATGCACACCGGGTCTTTCACCGGTGAGTTTTAGTGCGGCAGCGGTGGAGCGTATCAAAGGACGCAAAACCAAGGTGCAAAGCTGGTTTCTGGATTTGAATCTGGTCATGGGTTATTGGGGAGCGGGTGCCAAACGTGCTTACCATCACACTGCGCCGGTGAACGCGCTGTATGGTCTACATGAATCGTTGGTTTTATTGCAGGAAGAAGGCTTGGAAAATGCCTGGGCTCGTCATCAGAAAAACCATTTGGCGTTACGCGCTGGCTTCGAGGCTATGGGGCTGTCGTTTATTGTGCCTGAAGCGGCTCGGTTACCTCAACTGAATGCAGTAACCATTCCTGACGGTGTGGATGAAGCTGCCGTACGTGGCCGGTTGCTGAATGACTTTAACCTGGAAATTGGTGCTGGCCTCGGTGCTTTGGCGGGTAAGGTCTGGCGTATCGGTCTCATGGGCCATGCCAGTAACGCGAAAAATGTGATGTTCTGTCTGGGAGCACTGGACAGCGTACTAACGGACATGAAGGCCCCCATTGAAAGTGGTGTGGCGGTAGCGGCTGCACAAGGTGTTTACGGCTAATCCATTTACTGATTGTTGATTTGAAAAGGGGCCTTCGGGCCCCTTTTCAGTTTGTGGGGGATTAAACAAGAGAAGGGGGGCTGTATTGGGAAAATATTCACTGGTTTAGTAGGGAGGGTATGTGTTATCAGTAGTGGTGTGTCGTTCTGGCGGATATAGGGTTTGCCTTGGCTGAGTAAAAGGCCGGCTACTGGGTTGTCTTAACTCAAGTTTTCTCAGAATATGTCGAATTGTTCAGAGAAGTAATGAATGTTCGGGTTTATAGGGTCAGCCCAGCTATAACGAAGCTGCGGCCAAGTACAGCCAAGTACAGATAAACTACGGCTGACAATCTGAATCTACGAGTTCAGGAATAATATATGGACGAAAACGTCAGTGAGACAATTCGTTATGAAGATGGTTATTGGGGCTTACAATATGTGGTCAGGTTATTGGGGGCATTCATTGCGAATGTGTGCAACGAAGGTTAAGAAAAAACGTACGACAAACATTAAAAAAAAGTTTAAGACCAAAACGCTATATGCATTGCCAATGATGTTGGGAATGTTAGTGCCGTTACCAACATTTGCGGCGCAGGATGATTCTCAAGATGCACTGCAAGCATTACTGGGTGCCCTTGAACAGGAAACCCGTATCGCGACCCGTACAAAAATGAATATCGATTTTGTGCCGGGGATGGTGTCGGTGCTTTATGGTGAAGACCTGGTTGATCGGGGGATGCGTACGGTTGAGGAATCTCTGATACTCATTCCCGGCATTGAACTTTCTATCTCGACGGACGGGAACACGCAAGTCTTTGTACGCGGCCTGGGCTCTGTTTTTGCATCGGGAAAAATAAAGGTTATGCTGAATGACGTGCCCTTTAACTCGACCTTGAGTGTGGCGACAACGGCACTGTCTATTCCGGTTGAGCTAGTTGAGCGTATTGAAGTAATACGTGGGCCTGGCTCGGCTATTTATGGTGAGTTTGCCTATGGCGGCGTGTTAAATATTATTACGCGGAAGAAACAGGAGAAGGCGTTTGCCCGTTATGGCAGCCTGGGCAAAACAACCATCGGTGGAGTATTAACTCGCGGTAAGCCTGGGACAAATTGGTATACCAGTCTGAGTTTTTCCGGTACGAATATTGAGGGTGATGAGGTGATTGCCGGGCCGGACGTACTGCGTAATAGCCCTGTTCCAATCTCGGCAGCACCAGGGCCGACCAATGAAAAAGAAGAAGATCGTTCGCTGGTTTTGCATACCGCCTATGAGAATTTTGATTTTTCCGTGCAGTGGTCGGAAATAAGCAGGGGTGAATTTTTTGGTTTAGGTTATGCGCTACCGGATAACGGCCATCATTTAGTCCGAAAAGTAGAATTATTAGCCGTAGATGCAGGTTGGAAATTTAGTCTGAGTAACGACATAAACGGCCGAGTACGGACTGGCATACTGGATTATTCTTTGGAATCTGGTTTACAACAGATTTTACCGTCGGGGTTCGGTGGCCCTGTATTATTTCCTGCAGGTGTTATTGCCAGCCCAAACCATGAAGAACGCAAACACCATGTGGGTGTAGAACTCAATGTCAGTGGTATCGAAAAACACGATATTTTATTGGGGTTGGACTGGTCGAACACCAAACAGGGTAATGTGTTTGCTGTTCGTAATTATAACCCTTCGACGTTTGCGCCCGAGCCCCTGGCAAAATATACGGGGAGCGATAATTGGCTGGAGGAAGACCTAAAACGTCGTTTGTGGGCTGTGTTTGTCCAGGATCAATTTTCCCTCAGCGAGCGTTTAACAATTACCGCGGGCATTCGCTTTGATAGTTACGATGACGTAGGCGATGCCACGAGCCCGCGTTTGGCTGCCGTCTATCGATTATCGGAAAAACAGACAATTAAAGCCCAATATGCCCGCGCCTTTCGTCCACCGACTTTTCTGGAAACATCAACAAGAAACAATCCCGTTGTCAGAGGGAGTTCTGATATTGAGTCAGAAACCATCGACAGTTATGAGATTGGGTATATTTATAACGATGGTATAACCATTGGCAGGGCCACGCTGTTCTACGCGGATCTGCATGATTTGATCATCATTGATACTAGTGCCAGCCCAAACACGTATGCTAATGAAGGTAAAGTGCATGTATCTGGCCTGGAGCTGGAAATTGCGCGTAAGTTTACTCATTCAATTAAGATGGATGCAAACTTAAGCCTTCAGAACTCTGAAAATAAAAGTGATGAACAAAGCTTATCAGGTGTGGCCGATGTGCTGGCTAATATTGGCGTCGCCTATCAGTACAATCGAAAGTTAAGTGTAACCGGACAGTTTCGGTATGTGGGTAAACGAAATCGTTTGGCCATTGATCCACGCGATAAATTAGCGGGTTACCAAACTATTGATGTAACGATGACTGCTCGACGGTTATTTGCCTCAGCGTCGCTGCTAGAGGGGGCAACATTACGGGCAGGCATTAAAAATGTATTGGATGAAGATGTGGTGTATGCCGCCCCGTTAACAAATTTTAATGGTTCTGTAATCCCTTCGTATCTGGAAGATTTTCCACGGCCAGGTCGGGAATATTGGCTGCAAATGGAGTATCGCTTTTAGTGCTTCATCAAAACAAGTTTGATGGGGCACAAGGAATAGTGAAGTGAGTGTTTTCGCGAAATAAGATCAGGCCTGGCTGGGCCGCTAACCTGCTATTGTTGCTGGGAATGTTTCTCGGCAGTGCTGTGGGCGCTGATGAAACAGAAAAACGTCGGGTGGATATCTCTCTGTCGATTTTCCCCCGCATTGTGGCAGTGGATAATCACTTTCGCGAAAAATTGGATGCTGACAAAAAGGCATATTTGTTATTTCTTTATGATAAAGACGAAGGATATGCTAGGCATCTTGTAGAACGCATACAAGAAAATAATCAGAATATTGGTGGTAAATATGTTGTTGCCAACGTGTTGAGTGTGAACAGCAACTTACAAAATATTGCGTTGCCAACGGCCATTTTTATTGTGGAAAAACTCAGTGATGCCCAATTAAAAAAAGTAATGGCATTTTCCGAGCGGGCACATCGGCTGGTATTCTCCCCCTTTTCTGGCGACGTAGAGCGTGGTGTCACAGTGGGTATTTCCGTTACTAACCGCGTGAAGCCATATTTCAATTTATCGTCACTGGAACGTTCCAAAATTGTCATAAATGCTTTGCTGATGAAGATGTCGAAACGATATGACTAGCATTTTTTCTCGGCTAACAACCCGTGTTTCTCTCGCGATGATACTCGTGGTGACTGTGAGCATGGCAATCATGGTCCGGCACTGGGCATATGTTACGGCGCCGGCCCTTAAAGCCGCCGAGCAGACTAAGGCTGAACTGTTGATCACACCGTATACGCAGCTACTGGAAACGGCTGTTGATGGCGATAATCAAAAGCATCTGGAAAATATTCTTAATCAACTTATTTTGTTGGAAGACCCGGTTTACGGTCAGCCGATTGTTGTTAGTTTGAAATTGGCATTGCTGGATGGTCGCGTTGTTGAACGACGCAATGATGGCCTCGTTGAGGCAAAACCATTCCTTGCCGAAGCGCCAATATTTTCATCAAAAACAATGGAATTGCTGGGCAGTGTCACTCTGGAATATAACGATGCTTTCTACAAACGCCTTATTAGTGAAATGTGGTGGGAAGTGGCGTGGTCAATTGGCATCGCATTATCGCTATTGTTTGTCATGCAACTTTGGGTGCGACGGTTACTCAGTCCAATGACCGAACTGTCCGCAAGCCTGGCCAATGTAGACTTCGATGTGCAGGAAAATCTGCCGCCTGCCGGGAAGTCAATGAGCAGCGAAATACAACAGGTGTGGGGGGCACTGGAGCAGTTATTTGCCCGTTTACGTGAGCGTGACGAAGCGCTGGAAGCGGAACATGCGGCGGCGAAAGCGGCGTTGCAGGCCAAGCTGGAAGCAGAAACTGCCAATCAAGAAAAAAGCCAGTTTTTAGCCAATATGAGCCATGAATTGCGCACCCCCTTGAACGCCATCATCGGATATAGCGAAATGCTGTATGAGGATGCGGGTGAATCGGGTAATGCCGTGTTGGCCGGGGATCTTGTGCGTATTGTGAGTTCTGGACGACATCTTTTGTCCTTGATTAACGATGTGCTGGATTTGGCAAAAATTGAAGCCGGTAAAGTACAGTTATTTTTGGGGGATGTTGGCCTTCCTCAACTGGTGACTGAAGTGGTCAATAATGTTGAGCCATTGATTATCGCCAACGGTAATGTACTTTCGGTGAAATGTGACGCCAATATTGGCAGTATTTTTACGGATACGGCGAAATTGCGACAAGCACTCATTAATATACTGGGAAATGCCGCTAAGTTTACTCAAGACGGAAAAATTACCTTGTGTGTCGAGCGGGTGCCTGACGACGCGGGGGAATGGGTTTTATTCCGCATTATCGATACGGGAATTGGTATTGGTGAAGAACAGCAAAAATCGCTCTTTAAAGCTTTTACCCAGGCGGATGAATCTACGACACGTGAGTTTGGCGGTACGGGCTTAGGATTGACAATTAGTCGGAGTGTTTGTCGATTAATGGGGGGGGATATTACCGTACACAGTAAGCCAGGAGAGGGTTCGGAATTTGCGGTTAAAATACCCGCAAAAGTACAGGATATATCAATTACTGAGGACGAACCCAGTACTCCGTTTGTGGCTATTGAGCAGTCTGTTGCCGATCCTGTTGCCGATCAAATCCCTCACTCAGGTATTGAGGGGCATTTGGCGGCCGATACGTGTAATGAAGACAAGCCAATGGTATTGGTGATTGATGAAGATCCCGCCGTTGGGGATATATTAGGACGCTCTCTGGAAAATGACGGTATTTGTGTAGAAGTGGTCTGCAGTGGACAGGAAGGCCTTACTCGTGCTGCGGAGCTGGTGCCTGACCTAATATTGCTGGATGTGGTCATGCCCGATATGAGTGGCTGGCCGGTGTTGACTCAGTTAAAGAAAAACCCTTTGCTGACTCATGTGCCAATCGTTATGCACAGCATGCTCGATGAACGCTCAACCGCGGCTGCTTTGGGCGCGGTGGATTATATCATTAAGCCGGCTGACAGAAATGACTTGAGCGAGTGTATAAAACGTAATTTGAAGGTGCTTGATGACGCGTGTGTGCTGGTGATTGACGATGACGTTGATTCCCGGCGATTGGCCAGAATGGTGTTTGAAAATGAAGGTTGGAAGGTAGTCGAAGCGGGCGATGGTGAAGTGGGTCTGATGAGAGTTGCCGAGTGTCCGCCTGTAGTGATTGTGTTAGACCTCAATATGCCACGCATGAATGGTCTGGAGTTTCTCCAGAAACTGAGGGCGAGTACTGAGTGGAAATCAATCCCCGTGCTGGCGTTGACGGGAGCGACTATTAATGGCGATGAACGTGCTGAATTGTTGGAACTTGTGGATATGGTCGTCGAAAAAGGTCCATACAGTCTGGATTCACTGCTGCGACGCCTGCGTGAGTTGGTTGCATCAGCGGCACCCGATGCGATGTCCGCGCGATGAATATAATTGTGACTATCAGTTTTGAAAAGGTGAGTAAGCCATGAGTATGACCCAGCAAAAAATAGTGGCAGACGATGAGCTGTTTTCATTGTTGATTGTCGATGATAATGAAATGAATCGAGACTTGTTGTTACGCAGATTAGGTAACTCTGGTTTTCAATTGTCATCAGCAGAAAATGGGAAAGAAGCTTTAGACAAACTTCGCCAGCAATCATTTGACCTGGTGTTGCTGGATATCATGATGCCTGTTCTGGATGGTTATGAAACCTTAAAGGTCATGCAGGAAAGTGAATTAATGCGGCGTGTGCCGGTCATTATGATTACGGCTCTGGATAATGTCGAAAGCGCGGTGCGGTGCATAGAACTCGGTGCTGTAGATTACATCACTAAACCGTTTAACCCGGTATTACTTAAGGCTCGTGTGGGGGCCTGTTTGGAACGCAAGCGATTAAGTGACCAGGAAGAACGTTATCGCGTGAAGATCGAACACACTAACCAGAACTTGTCTGAAGAGGTGCGCCTTAAAATTCGTGAAGTTTCCGAATCTCAATTGGCCGCCATATTCGCGATGTCAAAATTAGCAGAATCGCGTGACCCGGAAACGGGTGAGCATTTGGAACGTATGCGGGAGTATTGCAAGTTACTCTCTGAGCAATTAAGTCGTATGCCTAAATATCGACCGATTATTGATCGCGAGTTTGTGGACAATATTTATGCCGCAAGCCCCTTGCACGATATTGGCAAAGTTGGTATTGAAGACAACGTGTTGCTGAAGCCTGGCGCACTCACTGGTGACGAATGGGTGTTAATGAAACAACACCCCGTGATTGGCGCTGAAACATTACGTGAAGTTGACCGCCAACATCCCGGCAATGCTTTTATACATACCGGCATTGATATCGCCGAAGGCCATCATGAAAAATGGGATGGCTCAGGTTATCCACATGGTAAATCGGGTGAAGGCATACCTTTGGTTGCGAGAATTTTGGCGTTAGGTGATGTCTATGATGCCCTGACTTCAAAACGTTGTTATAAAGATGCTTTTAGTCATGAAAAGAGTCGTGACATTATACGGGAGGGCAGCGGCTCCCATTTTGATCCGGATGTTGTACTGGCCTTTTTTGAAATGGAAGATGACTTTATGAAAGTGCGAGAGGCTTACAAAGATCCAGAAAGCGATTGAGTTTGTAGTACTGAACATTAAAGGGGCTATTGTTCAGCTTTTAGGTAGACCGCATTTAGGGAGACCGCATATAGTTGATAAGCTGTGATTTGAAAAAAATGCAATGAGAGATCAGGGTGTAAGGTCGTTACTCGATTGGATTCTCAGATCAGTAAACTTTACGCCGCTAAAGTGTAGTGTGATTGTCGGTAGTAAGAAAAAAAGGAGACATGCATATGTCTAAAGTGTTGTTAGTTGAAGACAACGAGATGAATCGTGACATGTTGTCACGTCGATTAGAGCGCAAAGGTTATGAAGTTGTATTTGCGCAAGATGGGAGTGTTGCTGTTGACTTGGCCATTTCGGAAAGTCCTGCGCTAATATTAATGGACATGAGTTTGCCGGTGATGGATGGCTGGGAAGCAACACGTCGAATTAAGGCCGACCCTGATACGCGAGATATACCCGTCATAGCGTTGACCGCACATGCCATGGCCGGAGATAAAGAAAAGGCGATAGAGGCAGGTTGTGAAGACTATGATACTAAACCGGTCGATTTCCCCAGGTTATTGGGCAAAATAGAAACCCTGATCGGCTGTTGATTTGACGCGTTTATTGGCTTGAATTGTTGTGGGCTACATCGTGGACTACAAAAGTCTGCTAAATCAGTTGCTTGTCTGAAGACTTTAGTTGTTTACAAAGAAAAGCTAGGGTTGCTATTATCAGGCCTGCACACATTTGAATCAGTCGTTGCTGTCGCCAGTAGAAATACTTGCTTCGGGCATTCATAGTACGGTGTAAAGTACGGGCAATGCACCGGAAACCTGGCAGTAATCGTCAGCAACAAATGTGAGCAGACACGTAAAGCTAATGTAGTTAAGGGGAAAATATGCTGTCTGATAATCACACCATACCGGAACGTCGAGCGCGTTCTCATCAAGAGATCGATGATCTGGTTGAATGCCGTACCGGCGCATTGGCGCTATATAGTGAGCTAGCATCAAAACAGCCTTTTAAGCCCGAGCAGGATACACAGAGATTGTTGCAAACTTTTTGTGAATCACTCATAGATTACACCGCCAGCGCGCATTTTCAGTTGTACCGCCACATTGATGAAGACCGTGAGCGTCGGCAACCTATCCGTGCCATTGCCGATGAAATTTATCCGAACATTTCTGAAATTACTCAGCAAATTCTTGATTTTAACGATAAATACGATTGTGAAGATCACTGTGGCGACTTTAGCCACCTCGCAACTGACTTGTCACAACTTGGCGAAAAACTGGCGGACCGTATTGAACTTGAGGATCGCTTGATCAAATTACTCGCATCTTCTCGCGACCACAATTGATACGGCAACTGATGCCGGTACAACATTCGGGTGTTTATAACGGTTAACCGTTAACGCTTAATACCTGCGGTATCGGTTCTGAGACGTTGTTGAAACGTTATTGAGACATTGTTGAAATAGTGCGCTGGCCTGTAATCAACTGGCCAGTGCTATTTGAACGACCTGGAAAAATGAAGCCCGATGGACTCATAAGCCCCGCGTTGCCAGGCCAGGCTAACGCTCCCATCTCCCCCGGTTAACCATTCCAGTTCAAGTTGAATTTGAGCGGCAGAATTGAGCCGCAAATTTAGCGTGTCGTTAATGTCTCCCCGCGCCCGTCGCTGCGCTTTTATATCACTGAAAACCCATGCCAGGCCTAAGCCCAGGTGTTGCCCTAACAAAATTTTACCCGTGGCGGCTATGTTCAACTCGTGCCAACTGATTGTGGCTGATTGTGTCGCGAACTCGTTGCGGGTTTCCTGATACCGATAAACACCCCGTAGCCCGAGCTGAGGATTTGTACCGGCATGGCCACGTAAGGTGAAGCCGGCGTGATAGCCATTCAAATTCATTCCGGCCAAAGCAGTATCATTATCGAGACTGAGGTAGCTGGAACCGGCAACAAACCCCCATTGGATGTGCTCATTGTCGATGGATAGGATGGAAAAACTGATGCGATCCATTGTGGCCGGATAATTGATATCTCCGTCCTGTAGGTCAATGTCGTTATTGGAGAAGGTTAGGGTAAATTCAAACGGGTCATCGTAAAGATCATAAGGCGACACCGAATCTGCCAAGACTGGCGTGGTCAACATCAGTATTAGCACCCAGAGTAAGGTATGCAATAGGGTTTTAGCAGAGGTGCGACGTACTAATGCGAAGGAACTTCTTCGCTGAGTTTTGCCTAAAGGGACATCTTGAGGACGCATATTAATGTGACAAACCTTTGTGGATGGCGCTCTCCTTTCACTAACGGCGCTCTCCTTTCACTTCACTATAGGGTAATGTTATTCAGAGAGCATCCCTGTAAGGCAGGCTATAGTTTTACGGGGGGATTCACTGTTGGGTGTTGTAAACGCAAAAAGTGCAGAGACGCAAAAAGTGCAGAGATACAAAGACTGCAGAGATACAAAGACTGCAGAGAAAACCCCTGTGGGTTGAGGGTATAGTTTTTTATCAAGACTGTCTTTACCGTATGATTTGTTTTTAAAGGTTTGTTACATGAGAGCAGTGAAATCGGAGTAGGGTACGAATGGGGATATATATGAGTTTATTGGGGCGGTTATCATTTCGTCATTTTATCTGGCTGACACTGTTAAGTTTGGCTGTTGCACCAGTATGGGCGGAGGGTACTGCGAAGAGTGTTGCGGAGGTTACTGAGAGTCCCCTGACGATTATCTATTCGGGCAACTTAGAGGGTGAGCTGGAACCTTGCGGTTGCAGTGCGGAAGGCAATTTTGGTGGGATTAAGCGGCGTGCCAGCTTATTGCAGACCTTACGGTCGAAAGACCCCGCCGTGGTGGTGTTGTCTGCTGGCGGATTATTAAGCGCCGATGGCCCAGGGGACCGATTGAAAAGCCAATATATCCTCAAGGGGTTTGCCGCCTTCAATTACGATGCGGTCGCCGTGCAATGGCGGGACTTGTCTTATGGCGCTGAGTTCATTGAATCAGCTTTGCCCTGGGTATTGAGTAATGTAGATGTGGGGGGGCATTTTCAGGCCCAACATCTGATTACCCGTGGCGCAGAAACTATAGCGTATTTTAACTGGCTGGACAGCAAAGCATCACCGTTGCGCCAAATGCAAGGCGAGCACGGGCTGGTCAAAGATTCGCCTACAGAACTGCTCAAGGCGCTAAAACTGGCCAAGGCTCAGGGGCAACTGACGGTCTTGGCCACGAGCCTGAGTGCCCAGCAAATTGCCGGGCAAATGAGTCTTTCCAATGTAGACATACTGATTGAAGGCGCGGCCTACGAAGTGTATGGAAAGCCCCGTATGGAGGGCAATACGCTGGTTGTGCAGCCGGGCTCGCGAGGAATGCGGTTGGGGCGTTTGGATTTGATGTTGAAGGCAGGCCACATTCAAGGCTGGAAACATGAGGTTCTGCCCATGCCAACCAGCATTCCTGATGCCCCTGAATTAGCCGCGTGGTACGACGAATATAACGAGCGGGTAAAGGCTGATTATCTGAAACGTGTTGCGGCCCGTAACAAACTTACTGCCGGTAGCAGTCCTTATGTTGGAGAGGCGGTATGCCAAACCTGCCATGCCGCGCAACATAAAACCTGGTTTGATTCCCAGCATGCCATTGCCTATGAAGACCTTGAAGACGTAAATAAGGCCTTCGATCCCGCCTGCATTAAATGCCACACCGTCGGCTTTGATCTGCCCGGTGGCTTTTTTGATATGAATGTCACCGGGCACTTGCTGGGTGTGCAGTGCGAATCCTGTCATGGGGCCGGAAAGGCACATGTGGAAGCCGCCGGGGCAAAACCGGTTGCCAACGCGGGTTGGAGCAAGGAAAAAATCTGTGCGCAATGTCATGTGCAAAAGCACAGCCCCGGCTTTAATCTTGATACCTACTGGCCAAAGATTGCCCATTAGTCTTGTTGGCAGGGCGGCAACCTATCGCAGCTCCGTCATGTGTGCTGTTTTGGCGACGGCTAAATGCCCAGGGTTCACTTTGGCCGCCCTTGAAAACCGGTAAAAACAGCTCAAATGTGCTATTCTGCGCGGCTACGAAATTTACGGGTACTGCTTTTTTCGGCAACACTTTTTTTTAGGTAACGCTTTTCGTTCCGGAAACACTTTGAGGTGAATGCGGGCGAACTCATGACAGGCACAAGACAGGCATAAGACAATGGCACTAGCAAGCAAACAGGCGCGCACGCT
>NVUB02000049.1 GCA_002401775.2 Ectothiorhodospiraceae bacterium | reverse complement strand
TGTGAAGCATCCGGTCGCCGCGTGGTTTCAGACAATTGGGAAAGCACCCGTCTGTCACTCGCTGAAGATGGCATGGGCTTCTCGTTCCACATCACCACCATCTATGCCGGTACTGAAACCGAAATCTGCTACGCCAACCACTTCGAGACTGTTTATTGCATCTCGGGTAATGGCGAAGTGGAAACCATTGCTGACGGCAAGAAATACAAAATCGAGCCGGGCACTGTTTACATCCTCGACAAACATGACCGCCACTATCTGCGCGGTGGCACCGAAGACATGGTTGTGCCTTGTGCCTTCAACCCGCCGCTCAATGGTCGTGAAGTTCATGACGAGAACGGTGTCTACCCGCTCGATGGCGAAGCCCTCGCCAGCTAAAAGCTTTTGTGCGGGGCAGCAACAACCTGCCCCGTGCGCTCTTGAGCATATTTTTTTTAAGGATACGCCCCCAAAGGAGGCAACATGCTTTCAGCCCAGAAAAACAAGGACGCTGGGCATAGCGTTCACAAGATCGGTGGTACGTCGATGACCCTTACAGGCGCAGGCTCTGGATTATGTAAAAGGTGTATTCGCACGGGTACTGAAGGCGTCCAAGGGCGATATTCGCCCGGAGCTTACGTTTGATAAACTGGGTGTGGATTCTCTCCTAGTGTTGGATATTACTAAGGAACTGGAGCAGGATTTAGGTAAATTACCGCCGACACTCCTGTTCGAACATTCGACGGCAAGTGCACTGGCAAGTCACTTTGTTGAGCACATGCGTACGTCCCTGGAGAAAATTCTGGGCGGGGTAGTCGAAACATGCCGTACTGCGGAGGATGCTGATGAGGTATCGAACTCAGAGTCATCTATTTCCGAGCAACGTGTTCGGGACACGGAGCCTCCGCTCCGTGATCAACACGAAGTTGCTATTGTCGGTGTCAGCGGACGCTATCCTGGTGCGGATAATCTTGATGAATTTTGGGATAATCTGTGCCAGGGTCGGAATAGCATTAGCGAGATCCCCGCTGATCGTTGGGACTGGCGGGAGTTTTACGATCCGCAGAGTAAGGGCGTTATAGGACGCAGCTATACAAAATGGGGTGGTTTCCTGAAGGACGTGGACAAGTTCGATCCCCTGTTTTTCTCCATGTCTCCCGTCGAAGCGGAAGTTGCGGATCCCCAGGAGCGGATTTTTCTCGAGACCGTGTGGGCATTGTTCGAGGAAGCTGGTATTACCCGCAATGATTTGGCTGAGCTCGATCACAGTGTGGGTGTGTTTGTTGGTGTCATGAACAATCATTATGTACGCCATGGCGGCAATTCTGCCTACTGGTCCATCGCTAACCGGGTCTCTTATTTTTTCAATCTGAACGGCCCAAGCATGGCCATCGATTCCGCATGTTCGTCTTCGTTGACGGCCCTGCATCTTGCCTGCGAAAGTATTCGGCGCGGCGAGTGTCGTGCAGCGGTGGTCGGCGGCGTTAATATCATTACCCACCCAGCCCATTACCTGGGATTGTCCGCTGCCGGGATGTTATCGGCAGGAGACACCTGCCGCTCTTTCGGTGAAGGGGCCGATGGTTTTGTTGACGGTGAAGGCGTAGGCGCGGTACTGCTTAAACCGCTGAAACAGGCGCTTATTGATGGCGATTACGTGTACGGCGTGGTGAAAGGCAGTTTTGTCAATGCTGGTGGACGTACGAGTGGTTATACCGTTCCGAATCCTAATGCGCAGGCCAAGGTTATTAAGCAGGCTCTGCAACGGTCCGGCATTGATGCGCGCACTATTGGTTACATCGAAGCACATGGTACCGGCACCGCGTTGGGGGATCCCATCGAAATTTCAGGTCTGAGCAAGGCCTTCCAGGCTTTCACCGGTGATCAGCAGTTCTGTGCTATTGGGTCCGTCAAATCCAATATTGGCCATCTGGAATCCGCAGCTGGGATCTCCGGCCTGACGAAGGTGCTTCTCCAGCTACGACATAAGCAGTTAGTGCCATCATTGCATGCACGGAAACTTAACCCGCTTATCGACTTCCAGAGTTCACCTTTCTATGTACAGCAGGAACTGGCCGAATGGAAACCGTTCGAGACACAGCAAAACGGGACGTTAACCCGCTATCCCCGTCGGGCCGGAATCAGTTCGTTTGGTGCGGGCGGTGCCAACGCGCATGTGATTATTGAGGAATATGAAATGCCTCGGCGCCAGATTCCGGCACAACGTGAGCACCTGATTGTATTGTCGGCGCGCGATAAGGAACGATTGAAGGCGTATGCGCATGCATTGCTTGGCTATCTGCAACGGTGTAGCGAAAGCACGCTGGATTTAGCCGAAGTTGCTTACACGCTTCAGGTTGGGCGTGAGGCAATGGAGGAACGGCTTGCCCTGCTCGTATCCAGTCCGGAAGTTTTACGTGAAAAATTAAGGGTGTTTCTGTCGGGAGATGAGGACGGAGATATTTTCCACGACAGCATTGGCGCTGGCCGCGAAAAAGCGGAGCTGCTGATCGGTGGGCGTGCCGGTAGTGAGTTCCTGCGTATTGTTGCACAAGACCGTGATCTACGGAGGTTGGCACAACTTTGGGTATGGGGCGTCGAGGCGGATTGGAAACGACTTTATCCTGATGGTACTCCAGCCCGAATTCCTCTGCCGACCTATCCCTTTGCACGAGAGCGCTATTGGGTGTCTCAGCCTAACTCTACGTATGTTTCGGAGCCAGGGTCGCAACCGGTGGATAAACCGGCTCAAGTGAACGAAACCTCTCCGCTATCCGAAGCTGTGCTTGAAAATAATGAGGTTGATCTGCTGAAAGATATGATTTATGTACCGCGCTGGGAGGCTCTGCCTCTATCCGCTCAGCCACTATCAGATAGCACGGCAAAAGTTACCCGTAACCATCGCGCACTGATCGTTCACGCCGGTAACGCTGAAGCACTTGTTTCAGGATTGCGGGCAGCCCATCATGAGGTGTTCGAAATTATTCTGGGTGAACGTACCGGGCCACAAAGTGAACGCTGCTGGGAAGTGGCGTTTGGGGATGTGGACATTTATGGCCGTATTCTAAATGAGATTGAGCCGGTTGATACGATTTATCATTTAGGCGGTATCGGGTTTGCTGAACCCTTGGAACGGGAACAACTCAACCTCGCTCAGGAAAGGGGGGTGATTTCCCTGTTTCGTTTGGTGAAGGCGCTGGCCGAGGAAGGGTATGGCAGTCAACGGTTGTTACTGAAAGTAATGACTACTCGCGTATATCGGGTGCGGGAGCAGGAAGTAACGAGCCCTTATGGAGCCAGTCTGCATGGGTTCGTGCAATCTATGGCTAAGGAGTATCCCGATTGGTTGGCCACCTGTATCGACCTTGGGGGGGCGGATGGCCAGGATGTGTTGCCAGAAATTCTGGCTGAATCCGGGTCACCCAATGGCGCAAGCATAGTGTTGCGGGAGGGTGTGCGATATGGGCACCGTTTGTATCCGGCCGCACTGCCCACTGATGGCACAATGCCGCTTCGATCATCCGGGGTTTACCTGATCGTCGGTGGTGGACGTGGTATTGGACTGGAATTCGCCAAGTACCTGGCGGCTGAAGTTCAGGCCAAGGTTGTCCTGATTGGCCGTAGCGAGCCCGATACAACCCGTCATAAGGAATTTGAATCGATTAAGGCAGCGGGTGGTGAAGTGCTGTATCTGCGAGCCGATGTCTCCAATGCCACTCAAATGCGCCAGGTCGTTACCGAAGTAAAGGCCCGCTATGGGCGCATTGACGGTGCCGTTCACTCAGCACTGGTATTACGCGACCGCTCCCTCAACAACATGACTGAGCAGGAACTGCGGGAGGCGCTGGAACCGAAAGTGCAGGGCAGTATTGCCTTATTTGAAGCGCTTGAGGGAGAGAACCTGGATTTTGCCTTATTCCTGTCTTCGGCGCAGTCATTTGCCGCCAACCCTGGACAGAGTAATTACGCCGCCGGTTGTACCTTCAAAGATGCCTTTGCGGATGCCTTGCGCAGCCGCTATAAACGGCTTGAGGTGCGTGTGATTAACTGGGGATATTGGGGAGGTGTAGGAGCGGCGGCCGGGGAGGAATACGGTAAGCGTATGGCGGCGTTTGGCATCGGTTCGATCGAGCCCTGCGAAGGCATGGAGACCATTCGTCGTGTGCTATCGTCAAAAGTGTCGCAGGTGCTTGCCTTCAAAGGCACCCGGCAAGTGTTGGAGGCGATAGGCGTTAATTATAGTCAGGGAGTTATACAATGTGCCAAAAGAGAGGTGGCAAGCACACTTCATGAGGTTATTGAGGATAAGTCCGTACTGGCCGGGGATCTCGGTAAACAACTGAAAACGCTGTTCGCAGATCAACTGAAGCTGCCATTGGAGAAAATTGACGAGGATAAATTTTTTGCCGACTACGGCATCGACTCGATCCTGTCAGTAATGCTGGTGAAAAAATTGGAAACACAACTGGGGCGGAAGATCGAGCCAGTGGTGTTGATTAACCACCCGACGTTGCGATTATTGGGCCGTTATCTGCAAGGACAGACGGCATCGACTGATGTGGCACCGCAGGAGATTACCCCGGTGATGGCCCCAGAGGCAGACGCGCAAGGATTGTTGCCACAGCTAAAGGCGCTGTTTGCGGATCAACTGAAGCTGCCGTTGGAGAAAATTGACGAGGATAAATTTTTTGCCGACTACGGCATCGACTCGATCCTGTCAGTGATGCTGGTGAAAAAACTGGAAATGCAACTGGGGCGGAAGATCGAGCCAGTGGTGTTGATTAACCATCCGACGTTGCGGGCGCTGAGCGATCATCTGACGGGGCTGCCGGTTTTGGCAGGGTTTCAGACCACTGGGTCGGAATCCGTTGTCCTGGGGACTGAGTCACTGCAATCGGCAAGTGCCTCTGCGCAAAATAAGACGACGCCTTTTCGTATGGGGCCTTCCTATGTGCGTCGGATCAAAGCCAGCCTGGAACGCAACGGTGATTTGGATGCCAAAATTCAAATCCTGGAACAGACCCTGGATCGTTCATCTTCATCGTTCTGGAGCCTGAGCTTACTGGCCTATTTCCAATCCAGAGGGCTTCTGGCCAATACTCAGACGATGTCTAAGGATCAATTACGAAGCGCCATGGGTATTTCGTCGGGTTATGAGTATCTTTTCGAGGCACTGCTACGTGTGCTCAGTAAGAACGAACTGATCACCGTCGATACTGACCAGATTAGTCTCACTGACAAGGGCAGATCTTCTGAAACGCAACGATGTCTTGAAAGTTTGCCCGCACGACGTGAGCTTCTGGCACGAACGACACCGGAAATGGAGCCCCTCGCGGATCTTTTCGAGTGTTGCCTGAACTCCCTGAGCGAGATCCTTTCAGGGCGATTAGATCCGTCCAAACTACTTTGCGCGGATGAGAACAGGGCTTTGCTAAAGAGCGTATATCAGGGTGAGAACAGGCTGTCAGCCATTATTAACGCTGTGGTGTCCAAAGGCTTGGAAGGTTTCGGGGAACGCTTGCGGAATGGGAAGCACAAGAAGGTTCGGGTGCTCGAACTCGGCCCTGGTACGCTCAGTGGAACCTCAAGCCTGTTCGATAGTCTGCGGGAATATACCAGCGGCATTGATCATTACTTCACCGGAGTATCAGAAGTGTTGGCCGAGATGAAAGTTGCATTAGGGGCGCAGGAAAGTCCTTTTGTGAGCTTCCATGCCATCGACTTGAAAGATGTTGAGCGAGTGGCGCGACGTCAGAAATTCGATATTGTCTGGCTTCAGTTGCCGCTACAGGCCTCGGATCACCTGGAGCAATGTGTGCAACTTGCCGGGCAGGTGGTTCGGAAGGATGGGGTTGTTTTACTGAGTGATCTGTCAGAGGCTGACCCTCTCACGTTCACCTTGGGGCTGATGGATCCTTCCTGGACATTTGGCCTGTCATTAGCGACCCAGGATCGCTCGCCCAGGGAAGCGCTCGATAATGCTCTGCATTTATTCAAAGAGGCAGGAATGGCACCGTCCGAGGTGTTGGGACGTTGGCTGATCTCAGGCCGTTCTCGGGCCCAGAAGTCTCCTGTCTTTGTGCTCAATCTGCCGAAAAAACTTGTCCGACTGCCGCGTATTCCTCTGTCAGAGGGGCTGACTAAACAGACATTGTTGACGTCCGGCCAACGCACGGTGGAGTATGTCACCTGTGGGCATGGAGAGCCGGTAATCTTCCTGACGGCGATGGCATTTGTGTCGTCTATTTGGCGAAATCAAATTGACGCATTTGGAGAACGATATCAGTTGATTTTACCCCACTTGCCTGGACATGGCGGGAGTACCTTCAATGGAGAAAGCTTCACGTTTGAGGATCTTGCAGATGATTTGGTGGAAATCCTGGATCAGCGAGGCATTGCGTCAGCACATCTTGTCGGTTGGTGCATGGCGGGTAACATCGGCCAGTTACTGGCTGCACGCTATCCGGACCGGTTGCGTTCGCTTACCTTGATTTGCACAACACCGACAGACGCAGGTGCCCGTGGCCTCGATGCTGATGATCTCGCCGTTTATTCTGACAACCCTTTGATGTCTTATGAACTGGAGTTTCAGAACATTTACCGGGAGTCTTTCTATGACAACCCGGTGATCGAGGATTACCTGGCTCTAATACGCCAGAGTCACACCCGGATCGAATCTGAAGCTGTGCTGTATTACATCAGCAATTTATTTAGTTTCGATGCACTTGGTGTCCTGAAGGATATTCATGTACCCACGCTGGTAATGGCCGGAAAATGGGACATTGCTTTTCCACCAGATCAAGTCAAGTTGTTGCAGCATGGTATTCAGGGAGCGAAATATTATGAGTTTACCCAATCGGGGCATATGCCCTTTTTGAACGAATCTGAGACCTTCAACAAAGTCTTTGAGGGGTTCATCAAAGGTGTGGTGATGGCTACAGATTTGGATCATACAGAAAAAAAGGCCAGGCCTCAGAGCCTCGAAGCGCCATGTTTTTAATTTGCTACTAGGGGGAAAATGATGAAGAAAAACTATATTGGCCTGGCAAACTCCTGCCATGACAGCGGTATCGCCATTATTGATTCACAAGGTGAAGTGGTTTTTGCGGAGGCGACGGAGCGTTATTTACAGAACAAGCGGGCATTTAATATTACGCCAGATATTTTTCTCAGAACCTCCGAACTGATTTCGGAGTATTGTGAGCCGGATGCTGAACTCGTTTTGGCCTATTCATGGAGCGATGAAACGGAAGAGCAGGTGCGTCACGGGCTGGAATTTATCGGCAACAGCACCGATGCACTTAAACGTTTCTATGGCGAGGTTCCAGAGTTCGTCGAAAACCATCTGGCCTTCAACAAGTTTGTTGCTCAATCTCAGTTGTGTTTAGTCACGGAACGTGGACGCACCATCGAATATGAACTCACTCAATTAGGGGGACGTGCTAAGAATTTCATCAGCCGCAGCTACGAGCACCACATGACCCACGCCGCAACGGCTTGTTTTACCAGTCCATACGAAGAGGGTGTATGCGCTATCCTGGACGGGTATGGTGAAGACCGGGCTTTTGCCTGTTATGAGTACAAGAATGGCAAAATCCGTGAAATTGAGAAGGCGCGCAAAGGCAACCTGGCAAGTCTTGGGGTGTTCTATATTTATGTCTGCGACATGTGTGGATTCGGGCATTTGAAGGGTGAGGAATGGAAGGTGATGGGGCTTGCACCGTATGGGCAACCCGACGAAGAAATTCTCAGCCTGTTCCGCGAAATGATCCATGTCGATGGCCTCAATATTGAATTCTGCGACGATTCACGCATGTCCCAGTTGTTCCAGAAAATACATTTGTTGCGGCGTACAAAAGATCAGCCACCGATTGATGCGGCTAATATTGCTTATGCGGGCCAGACAGTTTTCACCGAGGTGCTGTTTAAATTTCTGAACAACCTGCATGATATAGGGATTTCGGATAATTTAATATTAGGGGGAGGGTGCGCCCTTAATTCATCGGCCAACGGTCGTGTTTTGGAAAACACGGGATTCAAAAACTTGCATGTTTTCAGCGCGCCAGCGGATGACGGTAATGCGATAGGAGCCGCTTTACTAGCGTTTTATGAGGACAACCCGGACTGCCGTCCTCAGACGACTTTCCAATCCCCCTACCTGGGTTCGACGATGTCGGAGCAGACGCTGGAGCAGGTACGAAAATTCAGTCGTCTC
Source organism: Ectothiorhodospiraceae bacterium (assembly GCA_002401775.2). Lineage (GTDB taxonomy): Bacteria > Pseudomonadota > Gammaproteobacteria > SZUA-152 > SZUA-152 > SZUA-152. Next base: position 41,991 of record NVUB02000049.1, on the reverse strand, counting down.
CCTGGTCTGAGTGAATGTAGTGATGCCCCCGCTAAGGCGGCAGAGTTGTTGTCCCAGGGCAAGATTATTGGCTGGGTACAGGGAGCAGCCGAATTCGGTCCGCGTGCATTGGGTAATCGTTCTATTCTGGCCGATCCCCGTTCTTTAAGCGTGAAGGACGAGATCAATCTGCGCGTGAAATTTCGCGAGGAGTACCGGCCTTTTGCGCCGTCTATTTTAGAAGAATTTGGTGACGAGTATTTTGAAAACTATCAGGAAACGCCATACATGGAACGTACACTCAAGTTCAAACGCGAAGTCATGCACAAAGTGCCTGGTGTCGTGCATGAAAATGGCACTGGCCGTTTGCAAACGGTAAAGCGTGAGTGGAATGAGCGATATTACCAACTGATCAAGAATTTTTATGAGCTGACCGGCATTCCGTTGGTTGTAAATACTAGCTTTAACGTGATGGGTAAACCCATTTCTCATTCAGTAGAGGATGCTTTGGCGGTGTTCTACACAAGCGGGCTGGACGCATTGTTCATAAACGATGTTTTGATCGAGAAATAGTGACCGTCTTCGATTTACCATATCAATAAAAACCACTCACGATTAGCAATAAACCCGCATAAAACTGGTTATGCCAAAATGCGCACTAAATACCTTAATGATTGGGTTTGGTGCAGGGGTTGATGATGCATTGTTAATGGTGATAGCGGATTAATAATAACTAAAAAAATACTAGGGAGAAGCTTGATGACAACAAAAGAAGAAATTTTTGACCTGATTAAGAATAAGATTGTGGAGGTTTTACCCTTTCTCAACTCGACCTTAATTTCTCCCGAAAGCAGCCTTCGTGATTTTGGTGCCAACTCAATTGATCGCATGGAAATTCTGCTGGAAACAATGGAGGCACTCAACGCTAAGGTTCCAATGACGGAATTCGGCAAGATAACCAATATACAAGGGATAGTCGATCTTCTTTACCAGAAACTTCATGCAGGATAAGCCGCGTGTTGTTGTTAGCGGGATGGGGGTTGTCAGTTCTATCGGTGAGGATTTGCTTGAATTTACAGCGTCGTTGCGTAGAGGAACCAGCGGTATCGGGTTTTTGCCGAATGCACTTGCAGACGGTGTCGATGCCAAAATAGGTGCGCCCCTCGCAGAAGGTTTTTCGCTTGATGCGGCACTGCTACAGCGATTTGCAGTGCCAGATAACCTGGCTCATGCCACTCTTCAGTGTACGAATCGAATGCCTCTTGGGGTGCAAGCCTCTGTTGCCGCAACCCTCCAGGCATGGCAGCAAGCGGGCGGGCCTGAATGGCAAATAGATCCACGGCGTGTGGGGATTATTGTCGGCGGAAGCAATATTTCGCCGCGCGTGCCCTATGAGTTGAATGAAAAATTCAGGCAGGCGCCGAGCTATTTAAATCCTCGGTATGCCTATCAGTATCTGGATACGCTTCAGGTCGGTGTGCTCAGTGAAATTCTTGCCATTCGAGGAGAAGGCTTCACGGTGGGGGGCGCTTCAGCCAGTGGTAATGTTGCTATTATTAAAGCCCGGCAGGCAATTAGTTCGGGGGATCTCGACGCTTGTGTGGTTGTCGGTGCCATGGCAGATCTATCACCCATGGAGCTTCAATCTTTTTTTAATATCGGCGCGCTTGCCGGTAAACACTTTCACGATCAGCCAGAGAAAGCTTGTCGGCCGTTTGACGCACAGCATGAAGGCTTCGTTTACGGACAGGCCGCCGGGTGTCTGGTACTGGAATCGTTGGCATCGGCGGAGCGACGGCAGGTTGAACCCCTTGCAGAAATAATCGGAACAGCATTTCTCATGGATGCCAACCACCTTCCAGATCCCAATGAAGCGGGTGAGGCCATGGCCATGTCCAGCGCCTTGCGTCAGGCAGGGATAGCCCCGCAACGTGTTGATTATCTCAATGCCCATGGCACGGCTTCGCCGTTAGGGGATGTCACGGAAATCAAGGCCATCAAGCAGGTGTTCGCCGAAGGCGTGGAGCGGCTTTGGATCAATTCGACCAAGGGGCTTACCGGCCATTGTCTTTATTCGGCCGGGGTAGTGGAAGCCATTGCCACTGTCGTGCAAATGCGTGAAGGTTTTTTGCATCCGAATCGTAATCTGGACGAGCCCATCGAGCGAGGCTGCCGTTTTTGCAGCGCTGAATCAGAAGTGACCCAAACCGATATTGCCATGAGTAATTCATTCGGCTTTGGGGGCATTAATACAAGCATTGTTTTAAGTAAAGGGGTTAGATAATGAGAGTCGGTATTGAAGCGATCAATTTTTATGGTGGTGTCGCCTACGTAAATATCCGCGATATGTTCGAGCAGCGTGGATTGGATCTGGAGCGGTTTGAAAACTTAATGATGGAGAAAAAATCGGTCGGTTTTCCTTGTGAGGATCCGGTTACGATTGGTGTGAATGCCGCTAAAGCGATTGTGGATCAGTTGACTGCTGAAGAAAAAAACAGTATTGAGCTGGTCATCACTTCTAGCGAATCCGGTCTTGATTTCGGTAAGTCGCTTAGCACGTATATTCACGATTATCTTGGTTTGTCCCGTCATTGTCGGCTGTTTGAGGTGAAACAGGCCTGTTATGGTGGCACTGCCGCTTTCCAGATGGCCGCTTGTTTTGTGGCTTCACAAGCCTCTCCGGGGGCGAAGGCCCTGGTGATTGCCACGGATGTTCCTCGTATTGCGGCTAAGAATACTTACGCTGAGCCGTCTCAGGGCTTTGGTGCCATTGCGATGTTGGTGAGTGATAAACCAGAAATTTTTGAGCTCGACTGGGGGGCGAGTGGGCAATACAGCTTTGAGGTGATGGATACTTGTCGACCGTTGCCCGAGATTGAAACCGGTGACCCGGATTTGTCGTTGCTCTCTTATCTGGAATGTCTTGAGAACAGCTACGAGGCTTACCAAAAGAAAGTCGAGGGTACTCATTTGCAGAATACCTTTGACTATTTGGTCTTTCATACTCCTTTCGCCGGTATGGTTAAAGGCGGGCACCGCAAGTTGATGCGCCCGGCAAAGCTCAGTCCAGATATTATCGAGACGGACTTTCAACGACGCGTAGTGCCTTCTCTCCGTTATTGCACTCAGGTTGGAAATGTCTATTCGGCCACGGTCTATCTGGCGCTGTGCGGAATGATTGATACCGCTGATCTCGGCGAGTTCAACAGAGTCGGAATTTTCTCCTATGGTTCGGGCTGCGCTTCGGAATTTTACAGTGGGGTTGTGACCTCACAGTCGCAGGCTAAGCTGCGGAATATGCGTATCGGTTCGCGCCTTGCAGAGCGGCGTGAGTTGAACATGCAGGAGTACGATCATATGCTGGATCTAAACATGGAGTGGACGTTTGGTATTCAAAACAAGGAGGTGGATGTTTCCCGCTTCGCAGATATCTACGCCCAGTATTTCGAGGGGAGAAAACTGTTGGTGTTGAAGCGGGTCAATAATTTTCATCGTGAATATGATTGGAGTTGAAGACGAGGCTATTGGTGTCGCCACGACGAGTGCTTATCGCTGATTTTCTCCTTAGTTATATCGGGGAGAGACAATTTCTAAGGATTTTGGGCCATGCATTTAGATAACATGTTGGAATGGTTCCGGGGCGAGCAGTCCCCGGAGTATGCACAAACGGGAATATTGACGGCTGAACTGCTGGGCGATCCGGTTTTTAGGCGCGATCACCGGACACGCTATGCCTATGTGGTGGGTTCCATGTATCGCGGAATTTCGTCGGTGGAAATGGTGGTTCGGCTTGGCCAGGCAGGCATTCTTAGTTTCTTCGGCACGGGAGGCTTGAAATTCGAGCGTGTGGAGGCGGCGATGCAGCGCATTCAGACGGTGCTTACCGCTGGCCAGCCTTATGGTATGAACCTTTTGCGGGATGAGGGCCATCCAGATCGTGAAGAGGACATGGTGGATCTATTCCTGAATTATGGTATTACACGAATAGAAGCTTCTGCGTTTATGTATGTGACTGCTGCTCTGGTCAAATTTCGCGCGGCTGGCCTCTCTCGCAATATTGATGGGAAAATTGTAGTTGCCAACCACATTATGGCTAAATTATCGCGGCCTGAGGTAGCGCAAGCATTCCTTTCACCTGCACCTGAAGCATTAGTCCAGGAACTGTTAAAACGGAATGCTATATCCGCAGAACAAGCGCAGATGCTCTCAACAATTCCGATGGCAGATGATATCTGCGTGGAAACTGATTCTGGCGGGCATACCGATGGTTCTTCCACCTTCGCTGTCTTTCCAACGATGTCGCGCTTGCGGGATCGCGCCATGAAAACGTATGCCTATGAAAAAAAAATCCGGGTTGGCGCTGCCGGTGGAATAGGTACGCCGGAAGCCGCAGCAGCAGCGTTTCTGTTAGGGGCCGACTTTATTCTCACCGGCTCGATCAACCAGTGTAGCGTCGAAGCTGATACCAGTGACCTAGTAAAAGACTTGCTTCAGGCAGCGCACATCCAGGATACGGTTTATGCCCCAGCAGGGGATATTTTCGAGACCGGCGCCAAAGTGCAGGTGCTTAACCGTGGATTACTGTTTCCTGCGCGGGCCAACAAATTGTATAACCTGTACTGCCATTACAACTCACTGGAAGAGATTGAACAGAGTACTTGCGATGAAATACAGGAGCGATATCTTAAGCGCAGTTTCGATGAAGTATACGATGATATTAAAGCTTATTATCCGGCGGCGTTTATTCGCAATGTAGAACGTAACCCAAAACACAAAATGGCACTGATATTTCGTTCCTACATGCGGTTATCCAATAAATTGGCGATTGATGGTGAGCCTGGTCGGCGTGTGGATTACCAGATTCACTGCGGACCCGCCATGGGCGCGTTCAACCAGTGGGTCAAGGGAGCGCCGCTGGAGGATTGGCGCAATCGCCATGTGGATGACATTAGCGTACTCCTATTGCGAGAGACCGCACGCTTTCTCAATCAACGTATGGACACGTTTACACGTGCGGCTCAGGAATGACAGTATGATGACCTCGCCTTTCAGTTCTTTGCATCAGTCCGTTGCCGGAAGGGATTGCAGACGCCCGATTGTTTTCCTTTTTAGCGGCCAGGGCTCACAGTATTACCACATGGCTCGAACCTTATATCATGAACATGATGATTTTCGTCGAATAATAGAGCGTTTGGATCGACAAGTGCAACAGCATATCGGCGAATCAATGTTATCAGTGTTGTACGACACCCGTCGTGATAAGGGGGAACTTTTTGATGACGTGCGTTTCTCACACCCCGCCATTTTTTGTGTGCAATACGCACTCGCAGAGGTGTTGCGGAAAGCAGGTTTGGTTCCCGATTATGTTCTGGGAATGAGTTTGGGTGAGTTTGTGGCGGCTGCATATAGTGGTGTGATGACGTTGGAGCAAGCATTGGATGCTGTACTCAAGCAAGCTTTAACCATTGAACAGTTCTGTCCGCCGGGGGGGATGCTGGCGATTTTAGGCTCACCTGCGTTGCTCAAAGAGTATCCTGATGTGTTTTCTGGAAGTGAACTTGCGGGTGTTAATTATGAGGGGCACTTTGTTATTGCAGGCCATAGTAGCGTGCTCGAACGAATTCAACAGTTCCTGCACAAACGCGAGGCCTTATATCAATTGTTACCCGTCAAGTATGGTTTTCACTCGACGTTGATTGATCCCGCTCAGCGGGCATACCTGGATTTTCTAAAGACGGTGCATACCAACAAACCTTTGATACCGGTATTTTCCTGTTATACAGGAACGCAGGTGCTTTCTTATTCTAGTGACCATTTTTGGCAAGTTGCCCGAAAACCCATGTGGTTTTCCGCTGCGCTTCAGGTATTGGAAGCACAAAGCAGCAAGGAACATGGACTTGCTTATGTGGATCTCGGGCCGGGAGGGACATTGGCAAACTTTGTTAAGAGGAGTCTCTGTTCACATAGTGTATCTTCTTTTCAATCAGTGATTACGCCATTTGATCAAGAGGTGACTCGATTGCAGGAAATGGAAAAAACATTTTTACATAACTGATAAGGAAAATAAGAAAATGGTAGCGTATGTATTTCCTGGGCAAGGATCACAGGTGGAAGGTATGGGGGCCGGCTTGTTCGATCAATTCAAAGATATGACTGAACAAGCAGATAGTGTATTAGGTTATTCAATAGAAGAGTTATGCATTAAAAACCCCAACAAACAGCTTAGTCAGACACAGTTCACCCAACCAGCACTCTATGTTGTGAATGCGTTGAGTTACATGAAACGACTGTATGATGCTGGTCAGATGCCCGATTATGTCGCTGGCCACAGTCTTGGTGAATACAATGCGCTATTCGCGGCGGGCGTGTTTGATTTTTCGAGCGGATTACGCCTTGTTCAAAAACGGGGGGAATTGATGGCACAAGTCACTGGCGGAGGAATGGCAGCCGTAATTGGCCCTTCATCCGATAAGGTGGAGCAGATAATATCGTCTTCAGGTATAGAGGGCGTTTCCATTGCTAATTATAATGCTCCAATTCAGACTGTTATTTCCGGTTCGCGCGCCTCGATAGAAAAACTTGAGAGTATTTTTACTGAAGCAGGCGCGGCCTATATCGTGTTAAATGTCAGCGGCGCATTTCATTCTCAATGGATGTCAGCAGCACAAAAAGAATTTTCAGCGTTTATCGAGTCTTTTGATTTTCATGTACCGGCTATGCCAGTAATTTCAAACCTGTCTGCGGAGCCATATACAGCCAGTTCTGTTAAGGAAAATTTGTTGCGTCAAATTTGCAGCCCAGTACGTTGGACTGAAATAATAGGATATTTATTGTCGGTGGGAGAGGCTGAAATTGTGGAGATTGGCCCTGGTGAGGTATTGACTGGCCTGAATTTAAAAATCAGGCAGAAGCGTATTTTATAGGTGGCTATTTTATAGGGAGATAAAAGTAATGAAGAATGTATTTTTGTTATTTCGTCGAGGTGCTAATAGTACTTATGATTTTATTGGCGAGGATGTTTGGGGGGATGAAAGCCTGTATCTGAATCTCGGGTATTGGACTGGCTCTTCGATGAGTTACGATCAGGCGGCACAGAACTTGGCTGACTATTTAGGTTGTTCTGCTCAATTGCACAATGCCAAAGAAGTATTAGATGCAGGCTATGGTTTTGGAGACCAGGACATGTTTTGGGCGAAAAAATATCCAAAGTTAAAGATAAAAGGCGTGAATGTTACCCAGTTGCATGTCCATAGGGCAAGGGCACGCGTTGAGGCCGCTGGTCTCTCGGATCGTGTCGATCTGATGCAAGGCTCAGCAACAGAGTTGTCTTTCGAACATAATAGATTTGACAGTGTGGTTTCCCTGGAAGCTGCATTTCATTTTGTGACTCGCAAGGATTTTCTTAATGAGGCATTCAGGGTTCTCAAACCCGGCGGTCGTTTGGCGGTAGCAGATGTGATACCTTGCAAGATACCCGGCGGTGCAAATTTGATGCAGAAAGTGAGGATGCGAGTATTGTCAGCTTTGCTAAGTACACCTAATGTCAATAACCATTCATCAGAAGAATATAGAGAGCAGTTGGAAAAAATAGGCTTTGTGGATATTAAGATTGAGTCAATTAAAGCAAATGTTTATAAACCATTTTTCAGTTTTGTCCGTAACCAGAAAAATAATGCTCAATTCATGAGTCGTCTTAGTCCACGTGTGCGTTATTTCTATAAGATGATTTCAAGCCCTAGCGATAAAATACTAGAGACATTTGATTATGTCATCGTATCAGCTTGTAAACCTGAGGTGTTTGCGTGAAAATATTGGATGGTTGCGCCGCTTCTTGAGATTGACTAATGAATCAATAGAAAAGGATACCCAGTGTGCAGAAGCGTCAGCCGCAGGGATGCGGCTGTTGAGCCTACAAGGATGGTTTGACGGCGTCTTCTGTACGCAGGGTATTCTGTTCATGTGCACCAATAGTATCTTTCTAAAGGCCTTAATCACTTGCCTGTCGATTAGTGCAATAATTTAAAATCGGCCGGTTTTTTTGTGAAAGCTAACCTGATAAAGGTAGGTCATTAAGATGTCAACTCGTTGTTATCAAGTCATTTTTAAAAATGCCTGTTTTCTGTTTTAAAACACACGTAAAGTGGCAATGTTTTCAATAACAGGGGGCGTCCTGGAAAATATATGTTTGTTATTTAAACGAAGGTTAATCTGCGAGAATTATCATGAATAATTGCCCTAATAATTACGACGCCATTGTGATTGGCTCAGGTATAGGTTCGCTAACCACGGCAGTTTTGTTGGCTAAACTACGAAAAATGCGAGTCCTGGTTCTTGAGCAGCATTTTAACCTGGGTGGACAGACCCACGAGTTCAAGCGCAAAGGTAAGTTCGAGTTTGATGTCGGGCTGCACTATAGTTGTGATATGGGTGAAGGTAATGCAAGAATTATCTTTGACTACATCACCAACGGTAAGGTGAAATGGCATAAACTGCCTGAAGATTTCGAGAAATTTATTTATCCTGATTTTCAATTCAATATGCCATCCAGTGAGGGTGCCTTCAAGAACCGGTTGTTTGAGCGCTATCCGGCTGAAAAAAATGCGATTAGTCGATATTTCCGCGACATGAAATCGGCGAGCCTGTGGTATACCTTTGCCCATATCAATGACACTTTTCCTGGCTGGGCGAGATGGCTAGTAAAGTCTGGTTTCCGCCGCTGGGGACGGTTCGCAAATATCACGGCCAAGGAATACTTTGACTTGCACTTCAAAGATCCGCAACTGAAAGCGCTGCTGGCTTCGCAATGGGGGGATTACGGCTTGCCTCCTGGGGAAATCGCTTTTGGCGTGCATGGGTTAGTGGTTACTAGTAGCTTCAAGGGGGGGTGGTACCCTGTGGGTGGCGGCAAAGAAATTGCCAAGGCAATCGTGCCCATTATCGAAGCTGCCGGCGGAAAAGTCATTTCACGTAGAACTGTAGACGAAATACTCATTGAAAATAACGAAGCAGTCGGGGTGCGAGTCCATGATACTATTAAGCCGGATCGACTGACGGAGGAATATTTTGCACCGATAATTATATCGGGGGCGGGCGCCAAAAATACATTTTTGAAACTACTGCCTAATCATTTCGAACTCCCCTTTAGACAGGATCTTGAGAAGGTGGGCGATGGTTATAGTGCGTTATGCGTATATATTGGCTTAAAAGAGTCCCCGGAGAAATTGGGAGCCGATGCCGCTAATTACTGGATATTTGATAACTATAATCATGGTATACCGCGTAACAGCAGTGAATTTCCTAAAAACTGTTTTCTATCATTCCCATCATTACGTAATCCAAAAGCGAAAGCGCACACTGCCAGTATCGTTACCTGGGTCAACTATGAAGAGTTTGCACAATGGCAAACCCGACCTTGGAAACGTCGGGGGGAAGAATATGAGCGCACCAAGCAGGAATATGCCCGTAAAGTTATTGATAACATCGAGCTTCTTTTTCCCGGATTTTCCGATTTAATCGCTTACGTTGATGTTTCGACACCGTTATCAATGGAACATTTCCAGGGTAATGCCCGCGGAGCGTTTTACGGCATACCTGCAAATATAGATAGATTATTCAAAGTTTGGACACATAGCAAAACCCCCGTTAAGAACCTTTACTTAACAGGCTCAGATGTGATGTGCATCGGTGTAGCGGGGGCGATGGTGGGTGGTGTTAAATGCGCGGGAGAATTCATGGGAACTTTTGGATTTTTTAGGTTAATGATGATGATGGCTAAAGCAGAAAAACGTGCACGCAGGAAAAAGGCGATCGCATAACCGTCTGCACCATCGGTTATAAACACTTTATGGGCTATGTAGAATAAAAACAAAATATTATGTGTTTTTTTATCCGAAATAAGCCTGCCAGATCGGCGGGAATGTCTTTTTTGTCAAAAACTAAGGTAGCTCGATATGCCACATGAGCTGATTAACATTCAAGATACCGGCATGGGTGTTGCTCCGGAACTGGTGCCGTTAAAGATTCACCACCCCAGTTCCACCGTCCGCTCTTTTCTTGCTATCCTAACCGAATCGATTTATGCCGGGATAGAGCGAGAGCCTCAAAATTGGTTTCATCCCTCAGAGTGGTCGCGTGTCAATGCATTAAAGGTCGAAAAGCGGAGAAAAGAATTCGTGTTAGGGCGGTGTGCCTGTAAACTCGCAACGTCCGCCTATCTTGAAGAGCCGCATTTAGAGCATTTAGTCATTAATGCGGGGATTTTTGGGCAGCCTATCTTGCGTTTCCTTTCCAATCATCATCCAGAGCTCAGTATTACCCACACGGATACTGTCGCATTGGCCGTAGCGTCAGAACAAGGGTGTCCTATTGGTTTGGATATAGAGAAACTCACGGACAGAAACACTGATTTTCTGGCCGAGCATATAACCCAAAGAGATCTTCGCCTACTGGCGGGTCTAACACCGAATGTTAATCATGCTTACTTTCGGGCATGGACAATAAAGGAAGCTCTTTCAAAGGTGCTTCGGTGCGGCATAACAATTCCATTTGCGCTCTTGGAATTGGAGCCGCCTACGCTTATTGATGCGAATAGTTTTTACTGTGAATATAGGAATTTTCCTCAGTACCGGTGTTATTCCTGGTCGCTTGGTCAATACTTGATCGCCATTGTTGCGCCTCGGAACGTAAGTCTGGAAGTTGATGCAGACATATTGTTTTCACGACTTGTACCGTGAAAATAATAGGACAGGATGTAGCTTATCCATGATTTTGGCGTGCTAATCTCAGGAGAGATGTGATGGAATTCAAAACACTTCGTGTCAATGTAGAAAATGGTGTTGTCAGTGCCATGATTGACAGGAAGGAAAATCGAAATAGTATCAACCGCCTGTTGATCGCTGAGTTGACACAGCTTCTCGATACGATTGAAAGTCAGTCTGAAATTAAGATGCTGGTCATCAGTGGTGGGAATGGTGTCTTCTGCACCGGAATGGATTTTGACGAGGCGGTTGCCACTTCGTCTCCATCCAGGGACAATTTTTCGGAATACATGACACTTCTCAAACGCTTCACAGTCACTCCTAAAATACTGGTGGCAAAGATTGAAGGTCAGGTATTGGCGGGAGGTGTTGGTGTGGCTGCCGCCTGTGATCTGGTATTAGCAACACCTGAATCCAGCTTCTGTTTGTCGGAGTTGTTGTGGGGGCTGGTGCCAGCAATGGTGATGCCGTTTTTGGTTAGACGCACTGGGCTGCAAGCCGCTTATAAAATGGCATTGACAACTGAAACGCTGTCAGCTGAGGAAGCAAACCGTTTAGGTCTGGTTGATACTGTGGACTTGGATCTGGATGTGGCACTTAAGCGTATATCAAGACGTCTGCTGCGACTCGACCCCGCTGCTGTAGAGAATTTAAAATTATTTATGCGGGAAATGTGGATTATTAACGAACCGATGGAAGAGTTGGCTGTATCGGAAAGTTTCCGTATCGGTTCCAGTCCGCAAGTGCGGCGGAACCTGGAACGGTTTATAAGGCACAAACAATTTCCGTGGGAATAGGGGAACGGTTCAACGTGGAAACCTGTTGATTTGTGATTCCGGCGGATGTAGGTTGTCGATTGTGGGGCTCTGGCAGATGGGGCAGCCTATACGGCATATTTTGCTGAGAAACTGGGTGGAAAAATTGAACTTTTTGGGTTTCCACGGCTTGCTCAGCCACACTGGCAGGGCGTAATGACGGGACATTGTATTGTTGACAGAGCGACGGGTTGAATGCGGTATTGTTGACTCAATTTCAGACAAAACGGTTCGCAAAACATCATAAAAATCAACTTAAATCCTGGTTAAAAAATGTTGGGTGATCCCTCCAAAGGCCAATGCTAGTTTTGTCCGTGCAATGGAAGATGTCCGGGAAGTCTATCAACGCATATTCGCTGCATGGTGTTTGCCCAATTGACCTACCGAGAAAGCCTTCGGGACATTGAGGTCTGCCTTCGTACCTAGATGAACGGTATCTTTCGCAGTGTACTTGAGTTTAAAGCCGGATTATGGTGCGCTAATGGGGCTGTAATCAACCCGTTTTGTGATGCTGGGCTATAAGCCGGGTTAGCTGCTGACGAAAGTAGCCGTTGATCTTCGTCAGGTAACGGATTACCCCCCCCCTCTCTCTCTCTAGGTGCCTGGCAGGAAATCCGTTAGTTGATTGATGGTCGTTAAGTCTTCGAGTTTCATGATAGTTTTCATTCCCACATCATGAACAGGCTCTGGCATGGCTTCCTGCTCATTTCATGTTGGTCAAGGCTCCGGTTTGTCTTTTGGATGCAATGCAGTTAGTATTCGCTCCCTAATTTTTAGCTGAATACGTACTTACGGTCTTGCTTGTTGTAACTGCTTGTTAAGTTGGTTTTCATCACAACAGCAGATAACATTGCATAGCCAGTAACGAACGTTCAATGGCAGCGTAGAACAGTAACGCAACGCGGCAATAATGAGTCAATAGAGAAAACAACAGACTATGCGTCAAACACTTGTAGCCGGTAACTGGAAAATGAACGGTTCTCTGGAAGCCAATCATCAGCTGCTGAAAAGTATTCTTGAGGGCGTTGAAGCCGGTGTAAATGCAAAGGTTGTGGTGTGCCCTTCCACGGTGTATCTGGCCCAGGCGGCTGAGACGCTGACTGGAAGCGATGTTTCATGGGGTGGTCAGAATCTGAGCCCTGAAAAATCCGGTGCATTTACCGGTGAAGTTTCCGCTGATATGTTGCTGAATCTCAAGTGCCAGTACGTCATTGTCGGTCACTCTGAGCGTCGTGCTTTGTTTGGTGAGTCTGATGAAGTGGTTGCCGAAAAGTATGCAGCGGCACTGGCGGCAGGCTTAATCCCGATTCTTTGTGTCGGAGAATTGCTGGAAGAACGTGAAGCGGGCGAGACAGAAACCGTGGTCGCGCGTCAACTGGATGCGATTCTGGAAAAGTCCGGTGTAGAAGCCTTGTCAGCGGGTGTTGTTGCCTATGAGCCAGTGTGGGCCATTGGTACCGGTAAAACGGCGTCACCCCAGCAAGCGCAAGATGTACATGCTTTTATTCGTCAGCGCGTCAGTGAAAAAAGTGCCAGTGTCGCGGAAAAGCTGCAAATCCTTTACGGTGGCAGCGTAAAGCCGGATAATGCTGTCGAATTATTTGCCATGTCAGATATTGATGGCGGATTGATTGGTGGCGCATCGTTAGATGCAGCAGGGTTTTTGGCTATTTGTCGCGCGGGTTAATCCACGCGAATATTACAGCGAAAAATATAAACATATTATCTAATTTGAGTTTATAAGTTTATGCAAACAGCATTATTGGCCATTCATATTTTAGTTGCCCTGGGTATTGTGGGCCTTGTTTTGATGCAGCACGGCAAAGGTGCCGATGCAGGAGCGGCCTTTGGTGCCGGTGCTGCTGGCGGTGCTTCCGGTTCTGTATTTGGTTCTAAAGGGTCGAGTAACTTCCTTTCTCGCTCTACCGGCATACTGGCAACGATCTTTTTCCTGACCAGTTTATCCATGGCCTATATGGGCAGAAGCATGGATGCGCCAACCAGCCTAATGGAGCAACAGTCCATCATGGATGATATGACTGATTCACCTAAAAGCGTGGAGTCCATGGAAACAATCGATACACCGGTTGTCCCAGAAGCTCCCATGCAAGGCAGCACCACAATGGATTCGCCCGAAAACCCATAGCGAGTTTTTGTGGTGGGCGCAGCAGTATTGCGCCCAGGTAAATCAAGTGATGAATTTACTTTCAAATATTAGCCGATGTGGTGGAATTGGTAGACACGCTATCTTGAGGGGGTAGTGGCGAAAGCTGTGCCGGTTCGACTCCGGCCATCGGCACCATAATTAAGCAGTAAATATTTCTATGCCCATAATTGGTGCGGTTTAAGACATTGATTAACAAGGGTTATTTCTAAACACGCCAGTCTTGACAAGCACTTTTGATCTGTCCTAGACTCGGTGGTTCGCGCTAACGAATTGTGTCGTACTACTTAGGATAAAAGTAGACGGGATAAAAGTAGACATCAGGATGTCTGAAAATATGTTAGCCGCGCTTTTTAATATAAAACAAAATTTAAACAAAATTTAAAATAATAAATACAACAACTGTTTCTGCGGGTGGGAATCTAAGCGGTATGCTTGAAAATTATTTACCTATTTTGGTGTTTTTAATCCTGGGCCTGATATTTGGCATAGCACCTATTGCTATGGCTTATATGTTAGCGCCACAGCGTCCTGACGATGCAAAAACGTCCCCCTACGAATGCGGGTTTGAGGCCTTTGAGGACTCGCGCATGAAGTTTGATGTGCGTTTTTATCTCGTTGCCATCCTGTTTATTATTTTCGATCTTGAGATTGCCTTTATGTTTCCGTGGGCCGTGGTGCTGGATGACCTGGGTGCCTATGGTTTCTGGGTGATGTTTGTGTTTTTAGCGATTCTGGTTGCTGGATTTGCCTATGAGTGGAAGAAGGGGGCAATGGAGTGGGAATAGGGAATGGGAATAGAAGGTATTCCCGAAAAGGCGTTGTTACAACTTCTGCCAATAAGCTCATTAAAATGACACCAGTATTGTGTAAGGTGTATGACCAGATGTCAGAGCCACGTTGGGTGATTTCCATGGTCTCATTGCGAATGGTAGTGGTTGCGTCGTGCGTGATAGTGACGGTATTGTGCCTATCGATATTGACGTACCGGGTTACCTACCAACGGCTGAGGTCTTGCTGTACGGCATCATATAATTACAAAATAAAATTAAGCGTACCAATACTATTGCTCGTTAATGACGGTCTGTAAATGATTGCCCGTTTTTGTGGTCTGCCTGTTCTGCGAACTGTTTTAGTATCGGTTCAAATAACAGTGCGTGAATTAAGCCACGGAATTATTCGAGAGAGTGAGGATTTTTTTGCTGATGACTAATGCAGCCGACAACACCATCGACAACACTATCGATAGTACAGCCGACAAGCTCGCCACACGGTTTCGGGATCGCTTTAGCGACCTGCTAACCGTTAATGTCGCCTTTGACGAAGTCACTATCGAAGTTGCCGCGAAAGATGTAGTGCAAATCTGCACTGCCTTGCGCGATGAACCCGAATTTGCGTTTACGATTCTAATCGACCTCTGTGCGGTGGATTATTTGACTCATGGCCAAGCCGAATGGGAAACCAGTGCTGCCACGGGCAGCGGTTTTAGCCGAGGTGTTACTGACCGCGATATTGCGCAGAGTGCTGGTGGAGACCCGCGTCGTTTCGCCGTGGTTTATCATTTGCTTTCCGTAACGAATAATATTCGCGTTCGTGTGAAGGTCTATCTCCACGAAGATGCGCCGATTGTGGATTCTGTTGTCGACGTTTGGACCGGTGCAAATTGGTTTGAGCGTGAAGCGTTTGATTTGTATGGTGTCATGTTCAGTGGTCATCCTGATTTAAGACGTTTGTTGACGGATTATGGTTTCATCGGTCATCCATTCCGTAAGGACTTTCCCTTAATCGGTAATGTAGAAATGCGCTACGACGCTGAAAAGCGCCGCGTTATCTATGAGCCCGTCAGTATCGAACCTAGAACGCTGGTACCAAAAGTCATTCGTGACGATCAGTTCACCGGGCATGACGGTCAGCAACATAAGCCGCAGCAAGGCCAGCAACAGGGTGGTGATAAAAGTGCCTGAGATTAAAAATTACACCCTGAATTTTGGGCCTCAGCATCCCTCAGCACATGGTGTGTTGCGTTTGATTTTGGAAATGGATGGCGAAACCATTGTACGTGCCGACCCCCATATTGGCCTGTTGCATCGCGCCACTGAAAAACTAGCCGAATCCAAACCTTATAACCAAAGTATTCCGTATATGGATCGTCTCGATTACGTATCCATGATGTGTAATGAGCACAGCTATGTGCTGGCGTTGGAAAAAATGCTCGGTGTGGAAGTGCCTATTCGTGCGCAATATATCCGTGTCATGTTTGACGAAATTACCCGCATCCTGAATCATTTGATGTGGTTAGGCGCTCATGCGCTGGACATCGGCGCGATGACAGTGTTTTTGTACGCCTTCCGTGAACGCGAAGACATGATGGACATGTACGAAGCGGTTTCTGGCGCACGTATGCATGCTGCCTATTACCGTCCCGGTGGTGTGTATCGCGATTTACCCGAAAGTATGCCGCTATACGAAGCTTCTAAATGGCATAGCCAAAAAGAAGTGGACGTCAAAAATCAGAATCGCCAGGGAACATTACTCGATTTCATTGAAGATTTTACCAACCGTTTCCCGGCTTGTGTTGATGAATACGAAGTGTTGCTCACCGACAACCGTATCTGGAAACAACGTACCGTGGGTATTGGTGTAGTTAGCCCTGAGCGTGCACTGCAACTAGGCTTTACCGGGCCAATGTTACGGGGTTCTGGAATTGAGTGGGATCTGCGTAAAAAACAGCCCTATGAAATATATGACCAGCTCGATTTTGAAATTCCTATTGGCGCAACCGGTGACAGTTACGACCGCTATTTGGTCCGCATTGAAGAAATGCGTCAATCTAATAGTCTCATTCAACAATGTATTAAATGGCTGCGAGTCAATCCAGGCCCAGTAATGTTGGATGACCACAAGCTTGTGCCACCGAGTCGTGAGCATATGAAAGATGACATGGAGTCATTGATTCATCACTTTAAGTTATTTACAGAAGGTTATGCTTTACCTGAAGGTGAAGTCTACGCCGCCATTGAACATCCCAAGGGTGAGTTTGGTATTTATTTGGTATCGGACGGCTCTAACAAGCCTTTCCGGTTAAAGATACGCGCACCAGGCTTTGCTCATATTTCTGCTCTGGACGAAATGGTGCGCGGACATATGCTTGCCGACGTGGTGGCAATTATTGGTACTCAAGATATCGTATTTGGTGAGGTTGATCGTTAATGGCTGCCGTCATGAATCAAAATGTGGATCCGTTAATTTCTGCTGAATCTCGCGCTGAAATTGATAAGTGGGTGGCGAAATACCCACCTGAACAAAAACAGTCTGCGGTTATGGCGGCACTACGCATTGTACAAGATGCCAATGGTGGTCACTTAACAACAGAGCTTATGGACGCCGTGGCTGACTATCTTGAAATGCCGCGCGTTTCAGCCTATGAAGTGGCCACGTTTTACTCCATGTATGAGTTATCTCCGGTTGGTCGGCACAAAATTTGTGTTTGCACCAATATTTCGTGCATGTTGTGTGGTTCTGACGAGGTGGTGGACCATCTTAAGAAACGTCTTGGCATAGGATTTGGTGACATTACTCCTGACGGTAAATTCTCATTAAAAGAAGTTGAATGTTTAGGTGCCTGTGTAGGGGCTCCCATGCTGCAAATCGGTACGCAGTATCATGAAAATTTAACACCTGAATCCATCGACAAAATTTTAGATGGCCTGGATTAGAGTGGAAACTAATTGGATATTAAACGCTAATGGTTGATGAAGTCTGCTTCAAAAATCAGCACCTCGATAAACCCTGGACACTTGAAACCTATCAAAGCGAAGGTGGTTATGAGGTATTGAAAAAAATCCTGGCTGAGAAAACTTCGCCGGAAGACATTATCAGTGAATTAAAAGCGTCTGCCTTGCGTGGTCGTGGCGGTGCAGGATTCCCCACCGGGTTGAAGTGGAGTTTCATGCCGCGCAACACACCGGGACAAAAATATATTGTCTGCAATTCAGACGAAGGTGAGCCAGGTACCTGTAAAGACCGGGATATTATGCGCTACAACCCACATGCCTTGGTAGAAGGTATGGCGATTGCGGGTTACACCATCGGTGCCACCGCTGGTTACAATTATATTCGCGGTGAATTTTGGGAACCCTACGAGCGATTTCAGCAGGCAATCGATGATGCCTATGCGGCTGGTTTGCTGGGGAAAAATATCCTCGGCTCAGGTATCGATTTTGATCTGCACACACATCTGGGTGGTGGTGCGTATATCTGCGGCGAAGAGACTGCATTGCTGGAATCCATAGAAGGCAAGAAAGGGCAGCCACGTTTCAAGCCGCCTTTCCCAGCCAGCTTTGGTCTGTACGGTCGGCCAACAACCATTAACAATACTGAAACCCTGGCATCAGTACCTGCCATTTTGAAAAACGGCGGCCAGTGGTTTTTAAATATCGGCAAGCCCAATAATGGCGGGCCTAAAATTTATAGCGTCAGTGGTCACGTCAATAAGCCGGGTAATTACGAAGTTCCCATGGGAATGCCGTTTTCAGAATTACTGGAATTAGCCGGTGGCGTAAAAAATGGTAATAAACTGAAAGCAGTGATACCCGGAGGGTCTTCTACACCGGTACTGACCGGTGAAGAAATGATGGATGTCACCATGGATTACGACTCCATCGCCAAGGCAGGCTCTATGTTGGGTGCCGGGTCGGTTATCGTTATGGATGAAACTACCTGTATGGTGCGCGCATTGGCACGGATTTCACATTTTTACTATGAAGAATCCTGTGGCCAATGTACCCCGTGTCGTGAAGGTACCGGTTGGTTGTCGCGCGTTATCCACCGTATTGAACACGGTCAGGGCAAACAGGAAGATTTGGATTTGTTGCTGGACGTAGCCAATAAAATTCAGGGGCGGACTATTTGTGCACTGGGTGATGCCGCGGCCATGCCAGTAACCAGTTTTGTGAAAAAATTCCGTGATGAGTTCCAATTCCATATCGACCACAAAAAGTGTTTGGTGGGGCCTGGGTCTTAGCGTTGCCTTAGCGTTGAAGTAAAAAAGCCACTGACTTTTTGTAAAAAAAAGCCAGTAAAGAAAGCCAGAAATTGGTTGTTATTAATTCAATAATGCGAGTATTACGATGGTAAACATCGAGATTGATGGAAAACATTTAGAAGCGCGCGAAGGTGCGATGATCATTGAGGCAGCTGATGACGCTGGAATTTATATTCCACGTTTCTGCTACCACAAGAAATTATCCATCGCCGCGAACTGTCGTATGTGCCTGATCGAGGTTGAAAAAGTCGGAAAATCATTGCCAGCTTGTGCAACACCGATTACCGATGGCATGAAAATTAATACGCGCTCGGCAAAAGCCATCGACGCACAAAAAAGCGTCATGGAATTCCTGCTGATTAACCACCCCCTTGATTGTCCCATTTGTGACCAGGGCGGTGAGTGTGAATTGCAAGATGTGGCCATGGGTTATGGTGGTGACGTTTCGGTTTATGCCGAGAAAAAACGCGTTGTCATGAACAAAGACTTTGGCCCATTAATTACCGGCGACATGACCCGTTGCATTCACTGTACTCGCTGTGTGCGATTCGGTGAAGAAATTGCCGGTATCAAAGAAATGGGTGGTATCGGTCGTGGCGAGCACATGGAAATTGGTACTTATGTGCAGCTCAGTATCAGTTCTGAAATGTCCGGCAATATCATCGACCTTTGTCCGGTCGGTGCATTAACCGCTAAGCCTTCACGGTTTAGTGCCAGAGCCTGGGAAATGGAACAGCGCGAAAGCATCGCCGCCCATGACTGTATGGGTTCAAATGTATTGATTCACACCTTTAGAAATCAGGTTGTGCGGGTAGTACCCAATGAAAACGAAGAGATTAACGAAACGTGGCTTTCTGATCGGGATCGTTTCAGTTATGAAGGTCTAAGCAGTAAAGAAAGAATAACATCTCCGATGGTCAAAGAAGATGGCCAATGGAAGGAAGTTGATTGGGATGTCGCATTGCACAAAGTGGTCGGCGGTATTAGTAAACTGCTCACTGATGACGGTGTTGACAAGCTCGGTGCGATAAGCTCACCCAATGCAACCACAGAAGAACAGTATTTGTTACAAAAGCTCATGCGCGAAATCGGCACGGGCAATGTTGATCATCGTATCAATCAGCTCGACTTTACCGGTCAGGATGCCGAGCCTGTCTTTCCGTGGTTAGGCCAATCCATACCAGACCTGCAAAATAATAAAGCACTTTTACTCATCGGTTCTAATGTGCGTGGAGATCAGCCTATTGCCGGTCACCGTATAAGAATTGCTGCGCAACATGGCGCCAAAGTCATGTCAGTCAATCAAGTGGATTATGACTTTAACTTCCCACTGACTGCGAAAAAGATCGTAAGCCCCTCAAAATTATTAGGCGAGTTGAGTTTGGTTCTGAAAGCGGCCTGTACGTTGTCAAAAACTGATATGCCAGCAGGTCTCGATAGTTTAATGAAGGGGCTTGTGGTTGATGCCACCCATGAGGTGATAGCGCGTGAATTGTTTGAGACTGATAATGCTGTCGTGTTATTAGGACATGATGCATTTTCGCATCCACATTTTTCAGGTTTAAGAGCGCTCGCGACGCAAATCGCAAAAGTGACCTCCAGTAAGATGAGCTATCTTTCTGATGGTTGTAACAGTGCGGGTGCCAGCCTTGCCGGTGCCACGCCGCATCGTAGCGTCGCGGGTGGAAAAGCCGATATTAAGGGCAAAAACCTCAGCGAGATGTTTGATGGTGATTTGGCCGGGTACTTCTTGTTAGGTGTTGAGCCGGAAGATGATTGTGCAGATGCCGGTCGCGCAATCGCGGCGTTGAAGGCAGCTAAATTTGTCGTATCCATGAATGCCTTCTGTACAGACACAATGAAAGACTATGCGGACGTTATCTTGCCCATTACCCCTTTCACCGAAACATCCGGCACCTTCGTTAATGCTGAAGGTCTTTGGCAGAGTTTTGAAGGAGTGGTTGAGCCGCTTGCGGAAGCCCGTCCAGGTTGGAAATTACTGCGTGTACTTGGCAATGTGTTTGAATGTGACGGCTTTGACTACGTGAGTAGTCAGGAAGTTCGGGATGAACTTAAAGCGTTGGTTGTCGCGATCTTGCCTTCCAGTGAGGCGTATTCCAACGACATGAATTGGCAGTGTCCGAAGACACTGACCATTGACTTAAGTGGCACGGAAAGTGGCATCGAAAGTATTGCTGATCGCTCAATGTACAGTGGTGATGGTCTGGTGCGTCGTGCCAGCAGTCTCCAGGAAATTACCAAAGCCGGTCAACTGGCAATACGCGTCAACCAGTCCGTCGCCAGCAATGCCGGGTTAACCGAGGGTGAACAGGCATTGGCAAAGAAGAATGACATCGAAGTCACGCTACCCGTTGTTATCGATGACCGTGTACCGGATGACAGTGTTTTGTTACCAGGAATATTAGGTGCCGTTGCCGGTGCGCAAAACCGTCATTCAGGTGCCGTTACGTTATCGCGTGTTTAAATGGTCTGTAAATTAAAAGCGATAGCAACCAATGCTGAAGTCCGCGGACCGTAAATGCCGACAAAATAAGTTGTGGCGCATTACGGATAAGAAGCACTGACAAGAAGCGCAGAAGAATAAAAAAATAAAATCGATTAACGTTTAATTAATAATTGTTTAACGATGATATTACGAAATACGCAAAGTAAAAAAGATAATAAAATGAGAAAAGTGAATGATTGAGACCATTGAATCAGCGCTGAGTTTTTTGCCGCTTGGACTCGTGGCACTGATTATTATTGTGGGCAAAATATTGGTGCTCGTGCTGCCTTTGATGGGAGCGGTTGCTTACCTGACTTTGGCGGAACGCAAAGTTATCGGCTATATGCAGGTGCGTATTGGTCCAAATCGGGTAGGGCCATTTGGTTTATTACAGCCCATAGCCGATGCCGTGAAGTTAATGTTCAAGGAAACGATCTTTCCTGCCAATGCCAACAAATTTCTGTTCATATCGGCTCCAGTATTAACCCTGGCACCTTCGCTGGCGGCGTGGGCTGTTGTACCGTTTGATGATGTACTGGTTATCTCCAATATTGATGCCACGCTTCTATATATTCTCGCCATGACGTCTTTAGGTGTTTATGGCATCATCATTGCGGGTTGGGCATCCAATTCCAAATACGCATTCCTGGGCGCACTTCGTTCTGCGGCACAAATTGTTTCTTACGAAATTGCGATGGGCTTTGCACTGGTCGGTGTATTGCTGGCTGCCAGCAGCTTGAACTTGGGTGAAATTGTTGATGCCCAACGTGGCGACTATGGTGTTGTTAACTGGTTCCTAATCCCATTATTTCCTCTGTTTATGGTGTATTTCATCTCTGGTGTTGCCGAAACTAACCGTGCTCCGTTTGATGTAGCAGAAGGCGAGTCCGAAATCGTCGGCGGTTTCCACGTTGAATATTCCAGTATGACTTTTTCGGTGTTTTTCCTAGCTGAATACGCCAACATGATCTTGATCGCTTTATTAACCTCGATTATGTTCCTGGGTGGCTGGCTTTCCCCACTCAATGGCATATTGCCTGCAAGCTTTTTGCAAGGTGAGGGAATGTTAGCGATGTTACTGGGTGACGGTATTCACTGGTTGCTCGCTAAAACCTCATTTTTCCTCTTTTTGTTTTTATGGTTCCGCGCGACCTTTCCTCGCTATCGTTATGACCAAATCATGCGACTGGGTTGGAAAGTCTTTATTCCTATTACCATTGTCTGGCTATTGGTGGTCGCCGCGTGTGTGGTAGGTAAGGTTGGGCCTTGGTGGTAAAGTACATCGTTGGCACCATACCAGACACCATAGCGTGAATCAGAATGAGCCACAAAATTTGACGAATTGCGTCATAGAGTGAGTTGAGCTGCTGGGTTATGGCGGGTTTACAGGACGGATTAGAGTGATGGTATTGAGTAAAATTATTTTTGGACAATGCGATTTTCAGGTGGATAGTTTATGTCAATGGTAACGAACTATTTCAAGAGCCTTATTTTGGCCGAGCTGTTTCGTGGTTTGTGGTTAACCGGGAAATACTTTTTCCGAAAAAAAATCACAGTACAGTACCCAGAAGAAAAAACACCCATGTCGCCGCGCTTCAGGGGCCTGCATGCGCTGCGTCGTTATCCCAATGGTGAGGAACGTTGTATCGCCTGCAAACTTTGCGAAGCGGTTTGCCCAGCGCTGGCCATCACTATTGACCTGGAAGAACGCGACGACGGCACACGCCGTACTACGCGATATGACATTGATTTAACCAAATGTATCTTCTGTGGCTATTGTGAAGAATCATGCCCGGTGGATGCCATTGTCGAAACGCGGCATTTTGAGTATCACGGTGAAGAAAAAGGTGATCTCTATATGACAAAAGAAAAATTAATGGCAGTTGGCGATAAAATGGAAAAAGAAATTGCCGCAGACCGGGCAAGTGACGCCAAATATCGCTAAGTAAAAGCAACAATATTGATTGAGCAGCTACAACAGCCGTAACAACAGTAGTTAAAACAACAGCCTTTATTAAAAAGAAAAGCATTTTAAATATTATGAGCATTGAACAAATCATTTTTTATGTGTTTGCCACAATACTGGTCGTTTGTGCGACGTTAGTCGTTACACTTCGTAACCCGGTATTTTGCGCATTAGCGTTGGTACTGGCGTTCTTTACCAGTGCTGGAATTTGGATTTTTCTGGAAGCAGAGTTCCTCGCGTTGACCTTGATACTGGTATACGTGGGTGCGGTTATGGTGTTGTTCCTCTTCGTAGTGATGATGCTGGACATTAACCTTACTGTCTTACGCGAAGGATTTACGCGCTATTTACCGCTTGGTTTGGTTGTCTCCATTGTACTGATTGCAGAATTAGTGATGGTCGTCGGGCCTGGCCAGCTTGGTCTGGAATCAATGCCGGTTCCTATTCCGCACCCAGAAGGATATAGCAACACCAAAGAAATCGGTTCAGTGCTGTATACCGAATTTTTATATCCTTTTGAAATTGCGGCGGTGATTTTGGTGGTTGCCATTGTGGCGGCAATATCCCTTACGTTGCGTAGACGTAGTAACACCAAAGTATTCATGAAACCTGAAGAACAGGTTGTGGTACGCAGAAAAGACAGAGTACGGCTGGTAAAAATGTCGTCAGAAAGCAATAACGACTAACGCTTAACACTAACGTTTTACGACTCACTATTATTACAATACAAAACGAATAATAAACCTTTCTTGCCTCCGGGGGGAGCATGATCTCAATAACAGACTATTTAGTACTGGGTGCCATTTTGTTTTGCATCAGTGTCGCTGGCATTTTTCTGAACCGGAAGAATGTCATTATCCTGTTGATGTCTATCGAAGTTATGCTGTTAGCGGTCAATATGAACTTTGTCGCTTTCTCGCATTATTTAGGTGATATATCGGGACAAGTTTTTGTGTTCTTTATCCTAACGGTTGCGGCGGCCGAGTCGGCCATTGGACTGGCAATACTGGTTGTATTGTTCCGTAATCGTCGCACCATCAACGTTGAAGAACTGGATACCCTTAAAGGGTAGCGCGGAGCCTGTTTGTAATGGAAAATATTTACTTAGCCATTGTTTTAGCCCCTCTGTTTGGCGCGATTATTTCAGGCCTGTTTGGCAAACAGATCGGCCGATCGGCTTCTCATTGGGTCACCATCATTGGTGTGGGCACTGCCTTTGCATTGTCGGTACTGGTGTTTAAAGACGTTATTATTGATGGTGCTGCTGTTTATAATGCCACGGTATATACCTGGGCGATTAGTGACGGAATCCAGTTTGAAGTGGGCTTCCTGATCGATTCCCTGACAGCGGTTATGCTCATCGTGGTGACCTTTGTTTCATTTATGGTGCATATCTATACCATCGGTTATATGACCGATGATGACGGCTATCAACGTTTCTTTTGCTATATATCCCTGTTTACGTTTTCCATGTTGATGTTGGTGATGGCCAACAACTTCATGCAGCTGTTCTTTGGTTGGGAAGCCGTGGGCCTGGTGTCGTATTTGCTGATTGGTTTCTGGTTCAAACGGGAAACGGCCATCTACGCCAATATGAAAGCCTTCCTGGTGAATCGTGTAGGCGATTTTGGCTTTATTCTGGGTATTGCAGCGATTTTGATGACTTTCAACAGCCTGGATTACGCCGATGTCTTCGCCGCAGCACCTGCAATGGCAGGTATGAGCATTGAATTGTTCCCGGGTGTCGAATGGTCGTTATTGACGGTCATTTGTATATTGCTGTTTATTGGAGCGATGGGTAAATCGGCACAAGTGCCATTGCATGTATGGTTGCCGGACTCAATGGAAGGTCCAACGCCTATTTCGGCCCTGATCCATGCGGCAACCATGGTGACAGCCGGTATTTTCATGGTGGCACGCATGTCACCGCTGTTTGAACTGTCTGAAACCGCGTTGAGTTTTGTACTGGTTATTGGCGCGATTACCGCATTGTTCATGGGTTTACTGGGTATCATCCAAAACGATATCAAGCGCGTCATTGCTTATTCTACACTGTCACAGTTGGGCTATATGACCGTCGCACTGGGTGTGTCTGCCTACAGCGCCGCTATTTTCCACTTGATGACACATGCCGCCTTTAAGGCACTGTTATTCCTGGGAGCAGGTTCGGTTATTATCGCCATGCACCATAAACAGGATATCCGTGAAATGGGGGGACTGCGCAAATACATGCCCGTCACCTATATCTGTATGTTGATCGGGTCACTGGCCTTAATTGGTTTCCCCGGTTTCTCTGGCTTCTTCTCGAAAGATGCCATCATAGAAGCTGTGGATGCATCAACAATACCGGGTGCAAGCTTTGCTTACTTCGCCATTGTGGCAGGCGTCTTTATCACAGCTTTTTACAGCTTCCGTATGTTCTTCCTGGTCTTCCATGGAAAAGAACGAATGGATCAGCATACCAAAGACCATTTGCATGAATCACCGAAGGTCGTGATTGTGCCGCTAATATTATTGGCCATTCCATCCGTATTGGCGGGTGCTTATTACATTGAACCTATGTTGTTTGGCGATATGTTTAAAGATGTTATTTACGTTAAGCCAGAGCATGATGTGCTGGCCAAAGTGGGTGAGGAATATCACGGTGTGATGGGCTTCATTACCCACGGGATGACGCAATTGCCGTTTATTCTGGCCATGGCCGGTGTTGCCACTGCGGCATTCTTCTATCTGAAGCGCCCAGACATTCCCGCAAAGATCAAAGAAAAAGCGTCCTTGCTGTATACCGTGCTGGATCGGAAATATGGCTTCGATGATTTTAACGATACATTTTTTGCGGGTGGATCTCGTGCATTAGGTCGCTTCTTGTGGACCGTCGGTGACGTAAAAATAATTGATGGCGGGATGGTCAACGGAACGGCAAAGTGCGTGGGCTGGGTATCTGGGAAAATTCGCTCCAGCCAGACGGGTTATTTGTACCACTATGCCTTCGTCATGATTATCGGTTTGTTGGGAATGATCAGTTGGGTAACGATAGGCGCCTGAATACCATTGACACCCTTACAACTGACACCATTTTAACAACCATTGAATTTTAGATCGGTTTCTACAACGACTTCTTACTAATAGAACGACAAATAAGAACAAAGGTTATTTTGCATGTTTGCTGATTTACCCCTTTTAAGTTTAGTGATCTGGGTACCTATTATTGGTGGTGCTCTGGTGTTGCTTGCCAGTAAAAACGAGCAGGCGCAGACCGCCAGGCTGCTGGCGCTCACAGTATCTATCGTGACTTTTTTGTTGACGATTCCACTGTATACCGGCTTTGATTTAACCACGCACCAAATGCAGTTCCCGGAAAAGACGAGTTGGATACCGCTTTTTAATATCAACTACCATTTAGGTGTTGACGGTATTTCGATGCCGCTTATCCTGCTGACCTCGTTCACGACAATCCTGGTTGTGCTTGCGGGTTGGGAAGTCATCAAGGTTAAAGTGGCCCAGTATTTGGCTGCTTTCCTGATTATGGAAGGGTTGATGATCGGTGTGTTTGCTGCGCTGGACTCCATCCTGTTCTACGTGTTCTGGGAAGCGATGTTAATACCGATGTTCTTGATCATTGGTATTTGGGGCGGTGAACGCAGAGTTTACGCCACCATTAAATTCTTCTTGTATACCTTCTTGGGTTCCGTCTTCATGTTGATCGCCTTGATCTACATGTATATTCAATCGGGTACTTTTGGTGTGCTGGATTTGCACGATTTCAAACTCAGCATGACTGAGCAAACCTGGATCTTCCTGGCCTTCCTGGTGGCCTTCGCCGTTAAGGTGCCGATGTGGCCAGTGCATACATGGTTGCCAGATGCACACGTTGAGGCGCCAACAGGGGGCTCCGTGATACTGGCTGCCATCATGTTGAAATTAGGTGCCTACGGCTTTGTGCGTTTCAGTATGCCAATAACGCCTGATGCCTCGCAGTCACTTGATTGGCTAATGATCACCTTGTCGCTAATCGCGATTGTGTACATTGCCTTTGTTGCCCTGGTGCAAAAAGACATGAAGAAGTTGATTGCCTATTCATCAATTTCACACATGGGCTTCGTCACTCTTGGCTTCTTCATCGTGTATATGATTATCGATAACACGGGAAGCGCGCAGGGTGCCGCAATGGGTATCGAAGGCGCACTGGTGCAAATGATTTCCCACGGTTTCATCTCCGGCGCGTTGTTCCTGTGTGTTGGTGTGATGTACGACCGAATGCACAGCCGTATGATTGGCGATTACGGTGGTGTGGCCAATACTATGCCCGTCTTCGCGGCTTTTATGGTGTTTTTTGCCATGGCAAATGCCGGGTTGCCAGGAACTTCAGCCTTTGTGGGTGAGTTCTTCGTTATCATGAGTGCTTTTAAAGCGAACTTCTGGATCGCCTTCCTGGCAGCAACAACGCTCATCTTTGGTGCTGCTTATACCTTGTGGATGGTAAAGCGTGTGCTCTTTGGCGAAGTTGCCAATGAGAACGTTGCGGCACTGAAAGACTTGAATAACCGCGAATACTTTATCCTCGGCACACTTGCCGTCGCCG
The DNA here is from genome assembly GCA_002401775.2 of Ectothiorhodospiraceae bacterium. Taxonomy (GTDB): domain Bacteria; phylum Pseudomonadota; class Gammaproteobacteria; order SZUA-152; family SZUA-152; genus SZUA-152. Next base: position 14,178 of record NVUB02000049.1, on the reverse strand, counting down.
TACTGGTATTGGGCTTATGGCCTGCACCATTACTTGATGTCATGCATGTCACCGTGGAACACCTCGTGCAACAAATTACACAGTCGAAATTATAATGATGCAAACCAGCTTTCAAATGCCAGATTTAACGCCTGCCATACCAGAAATTTTTCTGCTGACAATGACATGCATTATATTACTTATCGTTCCTTATTTATCGGATAAGAACCGTGTACTGACTTACCTGTTATCGCTAGGCAGTCTGGCAGCTACGGCTGCTCTTACCGTTGCCGTGCATACCTCCGAAACGGTTTATACCTTTAGTGGTTCATTTGTCAGTGACACAATGGGCGATGTGTTGAAGGTCTTTGTCTACCTCGTTACTGCGGTGGTGTTTATTTATTCGCGTAAATACCTTCTCGACAGAAACATCTTTAAAGGTGAGTTTTACGTCCTGGGGTTGTTTGCCGTGCTGGGCATGATGGTAATGATCTCAGCACACAGCTTGTTGACCATGTACCTCGGACTCGAACTACTGTCATTATCCTTGTATGCATTGGTCGCTTTTCAGCGCGACTCAAAAGATGCCACTGAAGCAGCAATGAAGTATTTCGTACTGGGCGCATTGGCTTCCGGAATGCTGCTATATGGTATGTCATTGTTATATGGCGTTACGGGCACATTGGATATCGGTGGCGTACAAACGGTTGCTGCTGGGCTGGAAGATTCCAAGAAGCTTGTTATGGGGCTTGGGCTGGTCTTCGTCATTGTCGGTATGGCCTTTAAATTGGGCGCAGTACCTTTCCACATGTGGATTCCCGATGTTTATCACGGCGCGCCGACGGCTGTTACCTTGTTTATCGGTACTGCACCAAAGATCGCCGCTTTCGCAATGGTCATGCGCTTATTGGTAGAAGGCCTGGGCGACATGCACGATCAATGGCAAGATATCCTTATTATAATGGCCGTATTATCCATGGCCATTGGTAATGTCATTGCGATAGCGCAGACTAACATTAAGCGCATGTTGGCCTATTCGACCATCTCGCATGTGGGCTTCTTGCTGCTGGGTATACTGGCAGGAACACAGGCCGGTTACTCCTCATCCATGTTCTATGTCATCGTATATGCACTTATGAGTATGGGTGGTTTCGGTATGATCATACTGATGAGCCGTGCAGGGTTTGAAGCCGATAAAATATCTGACTTTAAAGGACTCAACGAACGCAGTCCCTGGTTTGCTTTTATGATGCTAATCATAATGCTTTCAATGGCAGGCGTACCACCCACGGTTGGCTTCTACGCGAAATTAGCCGTGCTACAGTCTGTTATTGGTGTAGGCCTGACATGGCTCGCAATCGTTGCCGTAGTCTTCTCAGTAATCGGCATGTTTTACTACTTGCGAGTTATCAAGTATATGTACTTTGATAAAGCCGACGATACAACACCCATTGAATCACCCACCGATATGAAACTTGTCATGTCAGCCAATGGGCTGGGAATCTTATTTTTAGGCATAGCGCCCGGAAGCCTGTTGGCGATGTGTGCCGCCGCATTTTCCTAAGCGGTAAACGTTAAAAATAAAAGCGGGAGAACAGATTACTGTTCTCCCGTTTTGCGTTATCAATTAATTAAACTTAAGTGTGTTGTAAACGCCAAGGCCGAAAAGACACAGGGAGCGCAAAGGCGCATTTGTACGCAAAGAAAAATTTTGAATCGTCATTCATCGCAGCTAAAGGCGCTCCTTGTATCTACAAACAGGTGGGTTTAGGAAATATGCGATGTAGCGGGGAGGCCACTCAGCACTTAGAACTCAGCACTCAGCACTATCCCCTAAATCAGCCCCGCAAACGGCTGCACTTTCACAGTGTCACCGGCTTCAACACTGCTGCATTCTAACGGCAATTCAATAAAACAATTGGCTTCACTCATAGAACTGAGAATTCCTGAACCTTGGGCGCCGGTACTTTCAACGACCATTTCTCCAGTAGTGGCGGTGCTGATAACGCCGCGTTGGAATTCCAGACGTCCTGGGCGTTTTCGTAATTTATTTTTTGTTTTTAGTTGCAGGAATTTTGGCAAGACTTCTGCTATACCCATCATGCCTAAGATCGCAGGTTGTACAAATTGATAGAAGGTGACCATTGCTGAGACAGGGTTGCCGGGTAATCCAAATAATAAGCAATTGTTGACCTGGCCAAAGGCGAGGGGGCGGCCGGGTTTCATGGCGATTTTCCAAAAACCGATTTGGCCGAGTTTATCCATGGTCTCTTTTACAAAATCGGCTTCACCTACCGATACGCCGCCGGTAGTCACTACAATATCCGCCTCAGCGGTTGCTTTGGCAAAGGCCGCTTCAATGAGATCACGCTGATCGGGAATGATACCCATATCTATTATTTCAACGTCCAGGCGGCGTAACATGCCATCAAGGGTATATCGGTTACTGTCATAAATTTGGCCATCGCCCAACGGTTGGCCGACGCTGCACAGTTCGTCGCCGGTCGAAAAGAAAGCGACTTTCGGTTTCCGGAATACCGATGTTGTGGCATTACCCATAGAAGCCAACATGCCAATATCAGCCGGGGTAAATTGTCTACCCGTACGAAAAACCGTATCGCCCCTGGCAAGGTCTTCACCGGCCTGGCGAACATTTTGCCCAGGGTTGTGCCCGGCGGTTATGGTGATTGTGTCGTCTACTCGTTCAACATGCTCTTGCATGATCACGGTGTCGGTACCTTCTGGCATTTTACCGCCCGTCATTATGCGCGCGCATTCACCCTCTGCAATAGCGATAGTCAACGGTGTGCCAGCCATCACGGTACCGGTAATTTGTAACGTGCGGCTTGCATCCGTGGGAATATCGGACGCTCTAATGGCGTATCCATCCATCGCTGAATTGATGTGGGAGGGCACGTCGATGGTCGATTCTACATTCATCGCCAATACGCGGTTCAGGGCTTCACGTATGGGCAGAGATTCTATTTCACACACGGGATTAACCTTTTCCAGAATTCGGCTGCGGGCCTGTTCTACGGTTAAGGCATTGGGGTCAAACTCATCGCAGCCTGGCATTTTGTTGGAGGTGTTATCTGTCATGGTGTCCCTTAATGTGTTTGCGCGAACCGATTACTGGTTTTTACGCGCTATTTTTTACGCGCTAATTGATACCGACATAGAATGAATTGAAAAACTTCTTCGATATCATTAATGTCCAGGCAATCTATTTTATCATCAAATAGCTGTGGTGCATCTGTTGCCACGGCGATAATGTCTGGGTCAGAAAAGGCTAATGGTGTTTTGTTAACCTCAGCTCTAAATAATTCAATTTTTGCGTAGTGTTCATGTTTAAACCCCTCGACGAGAATTAGATCCAATTTTTTATGATCTAATTGTACGAGTAACGCCTGTAACGTCACATCTTCTTCAGGGTCGATACTTTCGGTGATTAATGCACTGCGATATCGTGAGGCAATCAGCATTTGATTAGCACCCGCAGCGCGAAGTTTGAAACTGTCTTTACCGGGTTTATCGATTTCAAAATCATGGTGAGAATGCTTGATGACCCCAACCCGAATGCCCGCTGCTTTTAAGGTTGATATAAGGGTAGTTAACAGCGTAGTTTTACCCGTGCCGCTCGGCGCAACAAAACCTAAAACGGGTACAGAAGAAGCTTTTGTCATGGTGTTAGTTGTCTCTATATTCTTATTTAACTCAATTTATCGGTTTCTCCGCCCAAGCCGAAATAGGGGGGTTATTGGATGTTACCCATTACTTTTCTGGTAACCATTGTTTTGCTTCAATAAGGTCATTTTCCGTATTGATGTTCATGAACTGTTTTTTCTCATCAGAAAAATCGACAACAGTATGAGGCAGGGCCGTTGCCCAGGTTTCTACTTTGCGTTGCCCAGATTGCAGATATTTTTTCAATGACGGAAGGGCCGCTGGCATATACAGCCCGAACAAGGGTTGCAGGCGGGTTCCATCATGGGGAATGGCGGCCCATAATTCAGCGGTTCTGGACGTCGACACAAGGGATTCCGTGAGCCGGTTTGCTAATGTTGTGGGCAACAGGGGGGCGTCACAAGGGATAACAAGGAGTGGCTTGTTATCGGTGTTTTCAGTGTCTGTATTTTCACCACCCGTGTATTGAAAGGCACGCAACAGACCAGAAAGCGGGCCTTCATAATCGCCATATTGATCTTGCAGTACCGGGTAACCGTATTGACTATAGATATCTATATTGCGATTAGCGCTGATCAGCAGCTGTTGCACCTGGGGGGTAAGCCGGGAAATACCGTGTTCGATTAAACACTTTCCTTCCAGGGGTAGTAGTCCCTTGTCCTGCCCGTCCATGCGCCTGGCACGGCCACCCGCGAGTATAAGTCCAGTAATTGCAGGGTTATTAGTCATTTCTTGAAAAATACAGCCTTATTTTGTGTCGATTTCATAGTCTATGGAAACAATGTCCATCTCTATTTGCCCCTTTGGGGTCATCACTGTGATTTGATCATCCACGGTTTTTTTCATCAAGGCGATGGCGATGGGGGAGTCCATACTGATATAACCGCGCTGCGGATCAAACTCATCAGGGCCGACGATGCGGTAGCGTTGGTTATTGCCATCTTCGTCTTCCAGCACCACCCAGGCGCCAAAGTAGATGCGACTGGTATCGCTGGGCGATTTATCGACAACGGTAATTTGGTCTAATCGCTGTCGTAAAAAACGCACGCGGCGGTCAATTTCCCTAAGCTGCTTCTTACCATAAATGTATTCGGCATTTTCAGAGCGGTCCCCCTGAGCGGCGGCCTCGCGCACTGCCGTCGTTACCTTGGGACGTTTATCCTTCCAGAGGTAATTCAGTTCTTTTTCAAGACGTAAAAATCCTTCGCGGGTAATGTATTTCGAGCCGGGTTTTTGGGGCGCACGGTATCTTCCCACAAGGTGGACCTGTTTTATCGCTTCTCAGAATAAGTGTTTGTTCATCATACATCATTGGGGGACTTTTTTACCTTGACTCTGTGGGGTAGTACGGCCTCTAAAATTTTACTATCAATCATGTTGTTAGCTAAATTGACGCCACCGCTAACCGCAGAAATGGCATTGGACTGAATACCAAAATACGATGAAAAATTGCTTTCACAATGATTCGAACAATCAATGGCATATTGCCATCGTCGGCACAGGTTCTGGCGCTTTTGCTGCGGCTATTAAAGCCGTGGAAGAAGGAGCGCGAGTGACGATGATTGAAAGTGGAGAACTGATTGGTGGTACTTGTGTCAACGTCGGCTGTGTACCCTCTAAAATTATGATTCGTGGCGCCCATATTGCCCATCAACAAGGACATCATGGTTTTGAGGGTGTGGCGGTTAATGCTCTGGGCATAGATCGTAAAGCCATAGATCGTAAAGCCATGGTCGTGCAGCAGCAGGAGTGGGTAAAGAAATTACGAATTGCCAAATATGAAAATATCTTACAGAACAATCCGGACATTTCCCTAGTGCGCGGAATGGCCCGTTTCGTTGATGAACATACCTTAATGATTAGTCAGACCAATAGCGGTGAGACATTCTTACGGCCCGATCGTATATTGTTGGCGGTGGGAGCCAGCCCATACATTCCAAAGGTTACCGGTCTACACAACACTCCCTTTTGGACGTCAACAGAGGCGCTAGTCGCTGAAGAGCTTCCGCAACATTTGCTGGTCATCGGTGGTTCAGTTGTGGCGTTGGAATTGGCACAGGCATTCCGTCATCTTGCTTCTGATGTGACGATAATTACCCGCCGTGGTTTATTGTCAAAAAATGATACGAAGATGGGTGAGGCCTTGGCAAAAATTCTTGAGGAAGAAGGTATTCACGTCAAGTTGCATACCGATGTTTCAGACGTGAGCTATGACGTTAACTATGATGTTAACTATGACGACAGCCGAGCCGGAAAAGCATTCAAGGTAGCTACGAATAACGGTGATTTTTATGGCGACAAACTACTCATTGCTACAGGCCGACAAGCCAATTCCGAGGCATTGGCACTGAGCAAGGCGGGGGTGCAGACCGACACACGTGGTGCAATTATTGTCGATGATCATCTGCGGACTAATGTCGAACATATCTATGCGGTTGGTGATTGTACAAGCCAGCCTCAATTCGTTTATGTGGCAGCGGCCGCTGGCACTCGTGCCGCACAGAATATGATGGGGGGGGATGTGTCGCTTGATTTGTCAGTCGTGCCCGAGGTGATTTTTACGCATCCGCAAGCCGCTACCGTGGGGCTAACAGAAACGCAAGCTGAGAAGCAGGGGATAAGGGTAGAAAGCCGGACACTCGCACTTACCCATGTTCCGCGCGCACTAGCCAATATGAATCAGTTGACGTTGGCTCACGGTTTTATCAAACTTGTTATTGAAAAAGAAACGCTGCGTGTCGTGGGATGTCAGGTTGTTACCGATGAAGGCGGCGAGATAATTCAGACCGCCGCGATGGCAATACGCCATAAGGTCACAGTAGATGAGTTGGCCCAACAATTATTTCCTTATCTGACGATGGTTGAAGGGTTGAAGCTGTGCGCGCAAACATTCACGAAAGATGTTTCACAACTCTCATGTTGTGCAGGTTAGGAACGGACGTGTTAAATATGCGGTAGACTGCTTTAATGAGTGATCCAAAAAGCAATATATCGGCCTACACCATTGGCAAACTGGCCGCCGCTGCCGATGTGAACATTGAGACCGTTCGGTATTATCAACGTCTTAAATTAATCCTCGAGCCGGTAAAACCCGCGCATGGATATCGGCAATACTCCGCGGATTATCTGTCACGGATTCTCTTCATCAAACGTACCCAGTCACTTGGTTTCACGCTCAAGGAAATACAGGAATTGCTAGACCTTGGCGATGGTCATTGTCAGGAAGTACAGCAATTGGCTGAAGATAAAATAGTAAAAATCGAAGAACGACTGAGCGACCTGCAAGCAATGCGAAGCGCACTCAAAGATCTACTCATAAAATGCCAGACAAACAACATCGAAAACGCCCCTTGCGCGTTGATCAAAAGTATTGGGATTAGGAGAGAGGGCTGAGTGCTAGTGCTAAGTGCTAAGTTCTTAGTGGTGGTTAGTACCCAGCTTTCAGTCTTGATTCATACTCTGTAGGTCATGTTCAGCCGAGAAAATGTGTACTCGATTAAGCCATCGCGTCACGGTGCTGCGCAATGTGACCTACAAAACGTGTCTACAAAACGTGATCTACAAAACGTTATCTAACAAAAGACACCTTTTCTCGCCAAGACGCAAAGAACGCAGAGAAAACAATGATGATTTTTTGTATTCCTTTGCGTACTCTGCGCCTCTGCGAGAGTATCAGTACAATCAAGCCACTGGATTCCGGCTTAAAACATGCCGGAATGACGGTTATTTCCAGCCGAGAAAATGTGTTCGATTAAGCCATCGCGTCACGGTGCTGCGCAACGTGACCTACGAAAATCACTCCTTCACATTCAGTGCTTGTTTATAGCTCTCTATCCTTAGCACTTAGCACTTAGTCCTCAGTTTTTTCAATAATCATTATTCATTCTAAAAACAGGCAATACTGTTACGTTGAGTTGTGCTTGCATGTCTGAGCAGCGTTGGAATTTTGCGGTGCGGCGTTTGCTGGCGGTGACGTAACCTCGACATTCTGCAAGTGGTGTCCGTGCAAAATTACAGGCTGAGCTTGCTTGGTTGATGGCGAAGTCCAGGAACCCTATGCCGCGCCAGCAGTCGCTGGTTTCTTTGCAGTCTGGGCTGTTGCAGGCTTTGTCGAGGTTGTCGCCGAGGCTAATGAAGCAACTGGCGGCATCTTCCAGGCTTGGGGTGAACGTGCAGATTTTGGGTGGCTGTGTTGTTTCGCTGAGTTTGGCATTTTGGGCAAAGAGCTTTGCTAGGTTCTGCCAATCATTAAACATTTTGGCTTGTGTTGCGCATTCTTTTGATTTGTTTTTGGGGTGTTGTTGGGCGCATTGGCTTAATGTACTACAGGCTTGATTGACACTTTTGAATAGTTGATTGTGGGTGTCGCTCCACTTTTTGTGTTCTTGAATGTTGCGAAAGCCGACGCCGTATTTCCCTTCTTTGGTGGCACTGAGGCCTTTGGCCATGCTGTCGCGTGCTTGTTTTTCATATTTACCGTAAGGCTCTGTTTTGCATGAGGCAACGGTGGTGACGGTTTTTGCTTCGTCGGGGTTGCTGGCCGACATTTTCTTTGGCGTCTTATCAGACATCGTTTCAGGCATCGCTTCTGGTGTCATATCAGACGTCATTTCAGATTTGCTGTCGGTCATTGGCTCCGCCATTTTGGCAGATGCTTCATTGGACATTTCATTTTTCATTGCCCCGTCTTTTGCTTCCAAGGTTTCAGTCGGTGCCGCTTTTTTGTCCTCAGAGGCTGGTGTTTCGGTAGAATCTGCTGGCGGTGTTGAGGCACAGGCGATTAAGCCGAATAAAAAAAGAACAACGATTGACCAACGAAATACAGATGGAAATAGCCGATGTTTTGAGGCTTTTTGGTTGATATGGCTCACGGCTGACTCTCCCTAACAATGATGTGTTACTGGTACGTTCAATAAAATGACGCATGTTGTAGGTTCAATGTACGGTCAATGTGCATTGAAATGCACTTATTTTTCTTTGATGCTACCACATTGTGAGAATGAGCCAAAAAAAGAATAATTGCTTCTAAAAAAATGTACCTTCAGGACATCAAAGGTAATGCCCCGACCATCGAAACGTGGATTGGGTGCAGTGGGTGGGCAATGCCCACCCTACAGATGCAGAATTAGTCATTATTGTGATTACTGCATCTTCGAGCTGAACATTTCTTAACAGATTGCTTAAAAGATTGCTTAGAAGCACGAAAGATTACTCAGAGGTGGCCCGGCTATCTGTCGGGGGAGGCTGGATGTTAGTCGACTGACGAATGAATCGGTATTCTTTTCAGGTGCTCCAAGTAATCTCTATTCTGCATCACAGCGAATAACGACGATGGAGATGTCATCATGGGCAAACTCTCCATCAAGGTGTTTTGTGAGTCTGTCGATGACTATTTGTAGCCGACTACTGTCGTTGGATACCAGTGGGGTACTGAATGCGGATTCTAGTTGAATGCTGAAGTCTACGCCTTCGCGGTTGCAGGCTTCCATTAAACCGTCTGAATAGAGCGCAACGTGCCCTGTTTCTGGCCATTGATACAACTCCGTTGCATTGCTGAAATCTTCAGCAGGTTGTACGCCAAGCGAAGTGTGCCGGGAAGTAAAACGTTTGAGTATATCGCCTTTTTTATTAATGAAAAGTGAATCCGGGCTGCCACCATTCCAGACTTCGATGGATTTATTGATCTTGTCAATGGAGAGCAGGGTGCAGGCAACAAAGTTGCCGACGGGGATTTGAATGCGCAGTTGTGCATTCATGGTGGCGGCGATGGCACCAATAGTGAACCCCTGTTTTGCCATGGAGTAGAAAATTTGAGAGACCGGTAATAATGGCAGTGCGGCGGGAAGGCCGTGTCCCATGGCGTCGGCGTGTAACAAATACAGGCGCTCGCTTTTATCCCGCACCGCAGCCACTAGGTCGCCACTGAATCGACTCGCGGGCTGGTGCCAAAATTGAGTGGTTTCGTCATCGAGATCCTCGCTGTAAATCATTCGGCTCATTAAACCCTGGGCCATCGTTTGCTCATGTTCCGCCGTTTGTTGGTGGTGTTTGAGCTCATCGGCAGTTTGGCGTAAACGATGCTGCGTTTGTTGTAAACCGCGCGCACGGGCGGCACGGGCGGTTGCGGTGACCACCATGTGTGTGGAATTAATGGGTTTTGTCAGGAAATCATCTCCCCCCCGCGTCAGTGCAGCCAATTGCATTTCAAAGGCCGTATCACAGGACAAAAACACGATGGGTATGACGTCAAAACTGGGGACTTGACGAATTACAGCGGCAGCCTCTGGGCCACTGCAATCTGGCATTTGCACATCCATAAAAATCAGTTCGGGCTTGAACTTTCGGATAACCTCGATGATGTCGCTGGCATTTTCCTGCGTCATCACATTGAACCCGGCGCGTTTGAGTGTCAGCTTGTATAAACCGGCAAGCAGAACGTCATCGTCAACGATAAGTACACGATAGGGCTCGTCTTCCTGGGTGTTTACGTGGCTACTGAGAGTTTCCGTTAATAACGCGATATCAACGGGACGAATCAGATAGTGTTTTACGCCAGCGCGGGCAGCGCGCAAGCGTGATTCCATATCGTCGGCATCGGATAGCAGTGTTGTGGGGATTTTCATTTCCCGCAGTGTGGCATGGCATGCCAGGTTTGCCTGGACATTAATTTCGCTACTGCTGCGTATTTCCAGTAATACCGCGATGGGCCGCGAGCGTTTGACCTGTTCCAGTAATTCGCTGTGCTGAGAAAAACACACTAGATTAAAACCGGCGCGCCGCAGGCCATTGCTCAGGCTATGCTGGATTTCCTCACCGACTTCATACAGATAAACCTCGAGCAATTTTTTGTCACTATCAGGGGACATTTGTGGCACGTTTATCTGAGGGGAAGAAGATGGCATGTGGCTCTGTGCTTGTGGATGTTTGTCTTGTCAGCCTGGTTAATAGCGAAATAGTCTGATTGGTCGTTAATGTGATGGTTTAGCTCAGTTTTTACCTGTCTATACAGGGGGTATGGGTACTAGACCTGGCATTTTTCAATTCGCTAGCCCCATTAACGTTGCCCATCATGCTCGGAATACTGAACAAAATACAGACACCACTGTCTGTCCTTTGGTTAGGAATGCCGCAAAATGTGATTAAAAGCATTAGTAGAAAATAGCGGCAGCTCTATGGGCTATCTTAAGTGCAACTAGACTGCGCGGTTGTATTTGTTGGCTAGACGATGGTTAGACGATGGTTAGACGTTTGCTAGAAGGTTGGAAGAACTCACACTGTTATGGGGTCTCGGTCGCGTGTTAACATCGGCGCTCGTGAAATCAGGCGAGTCAGTCTGGCCTGGTTTACTTGTTACTGACACATTATTAACGGATTTACATGTTTACACCGCTGGAACTCAATATTGGCCTGCGCTACTTACGCGCCAAGCGCCGCAATCAATTTATATCTTTCATTTCATTCTCCTCGATGATGGGTATAACGCTAGGCGTTATGGCCTTGATCACCGTGCTGTCAGTGATGAATGGCTTTGAAAAAGAGCTGCGCGAACGCATCCTCGGCATGGCTTCTCATATCACCATCAGTCGTATGGATAATGAAGCCTTGCAAGATTGGGCTGGCCTCGGAGAGGCTATTGCCAACACTAATCCACGTATTGTGGGCATGGCACCCTATGTTCGCAAAGAGGTCATGTTTAGCTTTGGCTCGCAAGTGCAGGGTGGTTTGTTGCGCGGCGTGTCACCAGAAAAAGACCCGGAAGTCTCCGATGTCTGGCAAAAAATGCTGTACGGCGAACTCAGTGAACTGCGCGCCGGTGAGTTCGGGATCATCCTTGGCAAAGGGCTGGCGCGAAAACTGGGCGTAACGATGAACGACAAAGTCACCGTTGTGACCCCTCAGGCCAGTAATACTCCGGCAGGTATTTTGCCGCGCATGAAACGCTTTACCGTAAAGGGTATTTTTGAAGTGGGAATGCATGAGTATGACAGCGCCCTGTCGCTCATCCATGTTGATGATGCTGCGCGACTGTTTCGACTGCAGGGCGGAGTGACCGGGTTGCGCCTGAAGCTGGACGATATGTTCGAGGCGGTGCCTGTACGTAATGAGCTGGTTGAGATATTACCGGGTGGATACTGGATATCTGACTGGACCATGCGCCACGCCAACCTTTTCCGGGCCGTCAAAATTGAAAAAACCATGATGTTCATCATTTTACTGCTGATCGTGGCCGTGGCAGCCTTTAATATTGTATCTACATTGGTCATGGTAGTGACTGATAAGCAGGCTGACATTGCCATACTGCGTACTTTGGGTAGTACGCCAGGCTCAATAATGACCATATTTATCGTACAAGGTGTGGTCATTGGTGTGGTTGGAGTGGCACTGGGAGTCGTGGCAGGTGTGTCTTTATCACTCAACCTGAATGCCGTAGTGGGCTTTTTGGAGCGGGTCTTGGAAGTTCAGTTTATGCCAGCCGACGTGTATTACATCAGCACCTTTCCTTCAGAACTATATTGGAGGGATGTGATAAAAATCGCGCTAATATCATTGGGCTTAAGCGTGTTAGGGACCTTGTATCCGGCCTGGCGGGCCTCCCGGATTCAACCGGCGGAGGCCTTGCGTTATGAATAGTGTAATAAGCGAAGTGACTCCGGCAAATAGTGAATCAGACAATCAATCATTGATACTGGATTGTCGTGGCGTGGTTAAAACCTTTGATGAAGGCGGGTTAAGCGTAAAAGTATTACGTGACGTTTCATTACAGGTCTCAAAAGGTGAGCGGATTGCCATTGTCGGCGCTTCCGGTTCGGGCAAAAGCACCTTACTGCATCTGTTGGGTGGCCTTGAATTGCCAACAACGGGAGAAGTCATCGTTGGTGGGCAAGCGTTGAACCAACTCAGTGAAGCTGCGCGAGGGAAACTGCGTAATAAAATGCTGGGTTTTGTATACCAGTTCCACCATCTATTACCGGAATTCACGTCAGTGGAAAATGTCGCCATGCCGTTATTGATTCGAGGGTTGCGGCCAGTCGATGCCATTGAACAAGCCGCTGAATTATTAAAAAAGGTCGGCCTGGAGTCGCGCCTTAAACACAAACCGGGTGAGCTTTCAGGTGGAGAACGCCAGCGCACCGCCATTGCGCGCGCCCTGATCACGAAACCGCTTTGCGTACTCGCCGATGAACCCACGGGCAACCTCGACCATCGCACCGCCGAGCAAGTGTATGAACTAATGTTACAACTCAATGAAGACCTCGGCACCAGCATCGTCATGGTCACCCATGATTTAAACCTAGCGCAACGAATGCAGCGTGTACTGCACCTAAGTGATGGCATGTTTGTAGACGACAAACCTTGAAGGACTAAGGACTAAAAACCGTCATGCCGGGCTTGACCCGGTATCCAGAGACTTTTACTCATACCCGCTTAAAACCACTGGACCCCGGCCAAAAACATGCCGGGAAGACGGCTTTTTTAATATTGACTGATCACCAATGCAGGCGGTTATTTTAAGTTGGGAGTCGTTAACGTAAAGGTCGCAAAGGTCGCAAAGACGCAAAGACGCGAAGACGCGAAGGGCGCAAAGAAAGATGTTTGACGTCATGTAGGTCATGTTGCGAAGCTACGTGACAGGCGGAAGTAAGTTTGAGAGAAAATGTCAAATAGCTTCGCAAGATGATCTTGTACGAATATTTTTAGTAACGACAGGGCTTTGAAATTTAGCGTGATTCCGGGTTGTAAACGCAGAGGCCGCAAAGACGCAAAGGATGCTGAGAAAGATTAGTCTCTGAGTGCTGGAACCTGAAACCTTGTAGACAATGTTGCGCAGCTGCATGATATTTTACGGTTAATTAATTTTTGTGCCCATGGCCGTTTTTACTCTGTATAGGGTTGGAATTGCGTGAAGGCGTTTATCGCCAAGGTGATGCCTTACGGCATATTGTCAGGTTGCGCAGCTACCTGACGCGGTGGTAATAAATTGAACCTAAAGTACTAAGCGCAGAGGACTCAGGACTACGAGCTAAGTCGGTTTTTTGGTAGGTCAGGTTACGCAGTTACCTGACAATATGCCGCAAGGCATCACTCTGGCGTGGAATTCCTCTCGCAATGCCAAGCTATGGGAGGTTGAAAGCGGCCGTGGAGCATAGAAATTAATTAACCGTAAAATGTCACGTAGCTGCGCAACGTGATCTACAAAACTCAGCCCTCAGTCCGTAGGGTGTACCCTCTGGGGCATAAAGGCATGCTTTTTTAATGCCCACGAGTGACATACGCTCAGAGAAAATCAGCCCGCGCAGATAATCCTCGAGCCTAGCCCCAGTCCCTAGCACTTTTCTCTCCAAGCTTGACCCGATATCCAGAGCCTTTACGATGATGCTGGATAACAACCATTCGCTTAGGAAAGTTAATGTGATTTATAGGTTAGCTTGGTGGGCAATGTTGAACGGCGTGAAAAATTGTAATATATCTATGTTTTACAATAACTAACGATTAATGCTTAATGTTTTTTCTTGC
>NVUB02000048.1 GCA_002401775.2 Ectothiorhodospiraceae bacterium | reverse complement strand
TCCGTCTTCAGTCTTATCCCAAAGCCAATCAAACCACCCTTCTACGGGATCAAGAATGTCGTCAAGAAGATCTGCGTTAGCGGGTTGTACCGTTGCCATTGACAGAACTGATGCTAGAAAAATAGTTCTTATAAACATTACGCAATTGTTATATTGATTCGATAAAAAACTCGGCCGCAAGCGACCGAGTTTTAAAACAAGCTCAACTGCTGACTATTTTTTTCGCCGTTATCCATGATTTGCAGCTGATCCTGGACATACTGGCGAATCACTTCTTCGTTGGCGTTACCGATCGTTTCAACAAAATAGCTTTGCGTCCATAACTTACCACCCCAAAAATACTGACGCCTTATCTCTGGATACATTCGGAAGAATTCCCTGGCTGAAATGCTCTTGATCACTTGCATCACGTTACAAGGTGCCGTTTTCGGCTCCGCTCTAACCACCATATGAACATGATCTTCCAGTACTTCTAACTCAACCAATTCAATATCATAGTCATAAGCAATCTTGCCAATAATCGCCTTTAATGTACTCCGGTAGGGTTCAGCGAACACTTTATGTCGGTACTTTGGAATCCACACAAAGTGATACATCAACCTAAAAACATGATGCGTATTTCGACGCAGTTCCATAAGCTGGATACCCCACAATGGCTAGTGCCATTGTAAGCTATCCAACTCGGGGGCAAGCCCCCGAGATTTACGCTACGCGGTTAAACCTGCCCGAGTTAATCAACGCAATCGCGCCATCAGTGCTTTCGCTTTTGCGGCACCGGGAAAATCATCATGCTTTTTAAATAAACTTTCAAGCTCTGCCTTGGCCTTGGCTTTTTCACCATTTTTTTCCAACGCGACGGCATAATGGTATTGGATTTCAGCGACATTGGGCGCCTTATCGTTAGCCTCCTGCAAATAGGTTAACCCCTTTTTGAATTCACCCTCCTGCACTAGCAACCATCCATAGGTATCGTTGATTGCCGGGTTCGTTGGTGCGAGATCAAGCGCTTTTTTCCCATACTCCAGGGCATCCTTTCGGCCCATTTCATAATACAGCCACGCTAGATTGTTTAGTGCAGCGACATTGATTGGGTTTAGTACAAGAATGTCAGTGTACTGTTTAATGGCTTTTTGTTTGTTATCGCTCTCTGTATAGGCTTGTGCTAGAACAATTTTTACCAAAACATCATTCGGTTTTTGTTTTAACCATTGTCTTAATAATGAGGTGTCCGCTTTTTTTGCCTTGTTCGCTCTTTGGGCCTGATAATGTTTCACCGCCAAAGAACCACTGGGTTCTATTTTATAGCCTTTAGCATAAGCTTTCGCAGCAGCTGCAGGCTTTTTAGTAAAGACGTACACGTTACCTTCTAGTTGAAATCCAGCGCCTGACTTGGGGCGTTGCTTCTGGACTTTTTTGGCGATTTGCAATGCCGTTTTAGCATCGCCATTTTGAATGGCTAATTGGGCAAAAGTCAGTTGCGCAGGAAGAAAATTGCTGTCCAGGGAGAGTGATTTTTTAAAATGGCGCTTTGCAGCGTCGATATCATTATTTTTCACATAGGCATTGCCGAGTAAAAATTGCGCCATTGCGACTTCGGGGAAATACTCTGCCAGTCGACCAAAGGTCTGGGTTGCCTCGGATGAATTACCTGACGCGAGCTGCACCATACCTAAAGACCGTAAGGCCGCAAAATCATTAGGGTGATCAAATACCATTTTTTTGGCGATATCCATACTCTTGGGGAAGTTTCGGCGCTCTAACCAATATCGAACAAGCAAAGCTCCCACTTGCAAGCCACCCACATTTTTTTCCCAGGCTTGATCCAGCCATTCTTCAGATTTAGCGCGGTTACCCTGTCGGCTTTCAATTTTAGCCAGCGTCAACAATACCTGAATATTGCTTTTTTCCTCTTTTAATATGATGTCAAACTGGGACTTTGCCGATGCGTAATCTCCTTTCTTCATATCAAGCTCAGCAAGATTTATTGCCGCCGGAGCAAAGTCTGGTTTAATACTGAGTGCTTTTTCAAAGTTTATTCGTGCCTTTTTCTCATCGCCATTGCCAAGGTACGCAGCGCCTTTCAAGTTAAAAGGAACGGCACTGTTAGGAATTTTTTGTTCCAGAAGCGCGATTTTCTCCAGCGCTTTTTCGTATTCCTTGCTACGCATATGCGCAAGAACTAGCAGAATATCGGCCTGAAATACATCCTTACCAAGTTGCACGGCAGTCTCTAAAACATTAACAGCATCCGCGTTATTTCCCGTCGCCATATGCCCAAGCGCAAGCTGTGTTTGAATAGCGGCATTACCAGGAGATTGAGCCACTGCACGCTCAAGGAATTCTGTCCCTTTCGCCGCTTTTTTGTCCTGCATGTAAGCACTGCCTAACAACGCTAACAACTGCGAGTTAGACTCATGAGCGGGTAATACTTTTTCCAAGAGTTTAATAGCAGAAGCGGGGTCATTCAACTTCAACCAGGTGGCGCTCAACAATTTTATCACCGCTAAATTCCCTGGAAGTCTGCGCACTGCTTTTTCCAGAGACACCCTGGCTTGCTCATAGCGTTTATCTGCAAAATATATAGCGCCCAGCATTTGATTAGCCGGCGCATGTTCAGGCGCTACTTGAATGACATTAAGCAAGCCTTGTTCCGCCTCATCGGTTTTATCCTGCTTATAAAGAACCACTGCCTGAATATAGTTTGCAAGTGGATGCGATGATGCGATACCCAGAATTTTTTTAGTGTGCGCCATGGCAGAATCATAATCTTCCAATGCAACACTGGCGCCAGCAGCGCCTAATAAAGCGCGTATATTATTCGGCTCCAAAGCTATCGCTTTTTTATAGCTCGCCTTCGCCGCTTCAAAACGACCGTCTAAACGTGAAGTTTCACCAGCCAATAATAAGCCTTCAACATTGTTTGGATTAATATTTAGAACGGTATCAATGAGTTTTTGCGAAGCAAGTAAATTTCTCTGTGCGATGGCCAATCGAATTCTTGCCAATATCGCCTGCATAAAATTCGGAACTTCAAGCAGTGCCTGATCTAATAACTTTTCGGCGCCGTCAATGTCCCTAAGCATCATTTTTGCTTGTGCGCGCAATACCATTATTTCAGCACGCAACTGGTTTGGAAAAGTTTCATTCAATGTCAAGTTTTCGAGGAGTTTTTTGGGCGAATTTTGTAACATATAGGCCTCTCCAAGAGAAGCGATAATGTCTTCCGGCTGTATGCCAAGCCGTTGAGCTGTTTTAAGTTCTTTTTCCGCACTCACCCCGTCACCCAACTTAAGATACGATGTGCCTAATAAAAAACGTGCCTGGGTGTTTTTAGAGTCCTGCTGAAGGACGTTTTTAAGATTGATTATGGCCGTCTTATATTCTCCATTTTCAATATTCAGCTCAGCTTTTTTCAAATATTCGTCAGGGGTAATCGACGTGCATGCCACTAAAAGTACAAAAACACCCAATAATATGGCTTGTAATGGCACTAAGTGGTTACGTCGCCCTGTATGCAAAAATTGTATTTCCATCATGAGTACCTTTTCTTTTATGTGGGCCGGCCTGTAGCACAATAGACACTGTGCTTTGACTGCCGATAGTCTGTCTATTGCAAATGAACTTTAGTGGCCACTGAATACGCGGGCATTTGATAATGAACCCGTAGTAATAACTTATTTTAAACCATGCTTACTGAGCAAGTCATACAACGTTGGCCGACTTATACGTAATATTTCTGCCGTTTGCGCAAGGTTTTCATTGGTAAGACTTAATGCTTGTTGTAAAGCTTTACGCTCGGCATTTGCCCTGACTTCCCGCAGTGACAACAACATCTCGCCCTCATCGTCTGCCTCTGCCAATTCCAGGTCTTCAGTGCTGATTAATCCCTCTTCAGCCATAATGACTGCCCGTTTTATTTTATTTTCCAACTCTCTGACATTACCTGGCCATGCATAGCTATCAATGGCTAATATGGCTCCCTGGGTAAACCCACGTAATGAGCGTGAATTTTCTTGTGAAAATCGATTCATGAAGGCACGAGCCAACATCAACTTGTCGCCGTCCCTCTCCCGCAGTGGCGGTATCGAGATACTAATTTCACAGATGCGGTAGTATAAATCCTCACGGAATGTTCCCGCTTTGATTAACGCGGGCAGATCCTGATGAGTCGCGCAGATTACCCGTACATCAACAGGGATCTCTTTTCGTCCCCCCAGGTGTTCAACCACACGCTCTTGTAAAAATCGCAGTAATTTGGCCTGAAGGGATTGAGGGAGATCGCCGACTTCATCAATAAAAAAAGTCCCACCTGCGGCGAGTTCAATTTTCCCTGGGGTGGTTTTGTTCGCTCCGGTGAACGCGCCTTTTTCATAACCAAACAGTTCACTTTCTAACAAGGTTTCGGGAATAGCAGCACTATTGACGGCAACAAAATTCTTATCGCGACGATCACTCAGTTTATGCAAGGCTTTGGCAAAAACCTCTTTACCGGTGCCACTCTCTCCCAGCAAAAGCGTCGTCGCATTAGTGGGCGCCACTTTTTCAATGATGCGGCACAATTTCATCATTTGTGGACTTGAAGCCACTACGCCATCCAACGGTGATGATGTCTGCTGCAATAGTAGACGATTTTCGGCTTCCAGCTCATGCAGTGCGTAAGCTCGTTCAATGATCAACGACAAGATATCTGGATCAATGGGTTTTTGATAAAAATCGTAAGCGCCCATTCCGATAGAGCGCACGGCGTTTTCCCGATCATCATTACCCGTAACAACAATAACTTTAGTGTGCGGGGCACGGTTTAAGATGGCTTGCAATGTTGCCAAACCTTCCGAAGCATTGGTTGGATCAGGCGGCAGACCAAGATCCAGCGTCACCACTGCAGGAGAAAGCGTATCCAGTGCTTCCAGCGCCGTCTTTTTGTCGCCCGCGACCGTGACATCGAAGCCTTCAAAACACCAGCGCAGCTGGTTTTGTAAACCTGGGTCATCCTCTACTACCAGTAGTGACCGTAATTTTAACGTTTTTTTCATAATGATAATTTCACCGGCTGTAGTCAGCATTAGTCCAGCGTTAATCCAGCATTAGTCCAGCGTTAGTGAAGACTCCAGAACTTCCAGCGCGGAGTCATTCGCCAGTTTTAAACGAATAAAAAATGTTGTCCCTTTTTCTGGTTCACTGTGAACCTCAAGCTGCCCACCCAGATCGTAGATGAATTCCCGGCTTTCATACACACCTATTCCCATACCCGCGTTTCCTTTTGTTGTGTCAAAGGGCTTAAACAAACGCTCACGTAAAAATGACTTATCCATGCCGCAACCCGTATCTTTTATCAACAAAAGCGCGTGCTCGCCTTCTCGGCAAATACTCAATTGCACCCCCCCATCATCAGGCGTTGCTTCTTGGGCGTTCTGAAGTAAATGCCCGATTATCGCCGAAAACCGATTTTCATTGGCA
The DNA here is from genome assembly GCA_002401775.2 of Ectothiorhodospiraceae bacterium. Lineage (GTDB taxonomy): Bacteria > Pseudomonadota > Gammaproteobacteria > SZUA-152 > SZUA-152 > SZUA-152. Next base: position 19,391 of record NVUB02000048.1, on the reverse strand, counting down.
ATTATCACCAAATTATCTTCTGTCGATATAAACTGAGGGGTGGGCCGGTCTTTTGAGTGATTTTTGACCACTTCTTTCAATATAGAATTTAACTCAACTTTATTACTTTCGGCACCATCCACACGACCTTTACGCAATTGAGCCAACATAACCGTCATTTTTCTGACGGTATTATCCACCGTGGAAAAGGCATCATCAATAAACGCGGGATTATCTTTATGGCGTTCAGCATTACTCACAATCAATGATAATTGTGCCACCAGATTTTTAAGGTCGTGCACCACAAATGCCGATAATCGGTTAAACGCCTCGAATTGCCGTGCATCCACAAGGGCTTCATTTGCCTTCAGCAAGGCCAGATAGCCAGCACATTGCTGCCCCGTCGTCAGCAGCAAGTCTCGAACTTCCCAGTTTATCTTCATTTTAACGTGAGGCCGTCGCAACACCACAAAACCCATTACGGCGGTCGACGGTGCACCACCTCCCGAGGTGGCTAACGAGACTTCCGACCCAACAATTAACGGTACAACCAGCCAGGACTCATTTAACGCTGCCAGCCAGGGTGGTAATTTCAAATGTTGATACGACTCAGGCTCTTTATCCAGCTCATCAATATCGATGACCCATTTCCGCTCCGATAGGAAAGCCAGTAGCGAGGTATTTTCATGTTGGCGAAAATAGACCTCATCCACCATATTCCATCCCGCTTCAAGCTGGTATTCACCGTTATCCTTTTGCATCCAGAGCATTCCACCGGGACTCTCGACAATTTTTGCCATGACGTTAATCACCGTCGTTTTAAGCGTGGAGTCAAGCTGAGCCTCCGACAAGCGCTGAATCACCCGCAACCATTCTTCACGGTAATCATAACGGTAGTTGAAAAAATGCTTATTGAGGAAGACCCTTAATCGTGCCCGCATTTGTCCGGAAAATAACACCACCAGCAAAATGAGTATTGCCCCAAAGAAAAATACCAGCTGCCCAAATCCGCCCCAGTCACCACCAATATGCTTGATGTAATAACCACCCGAAGCCATGGCTAACAGGTATATTCCGCTCATCATTATTGCGGAGGAATGAAATACAAAACTCCGTGAGACAAAAACATCCAGAGACCACTGAGGGTTTCGCGCCGCTGAAACGGCAATCAAGGGCATAACGATAGCGTTAACGTAGCCTCTGGCTCCCCAAATATTTTCGTCCAGATTTCTCAGTAACAACGCATCGGAATACAAATAGAAATCATAAGCAAATAAGCCCCCCAAACCCAGGCAGAGGTATTTTATGGACCAGCGGGCCTCTAGGGATGCATTTCGGAAGATTTGCTCGACGGTGATCAAACCAAGGAGTGATAAACCCAAAAAAACAAAAATTTGGAATCCGAACCCCATGCCGGCAGGAATACCTTTCCAGCCTGAAACCACCAAACCCAGCATCACTAATACTACGACGATCAGTGAGCCCGAAATCCACCACAGGGAACGCGAAATATGTGTCTGTCTGGCTTTTGCCATGACCAACAAAAGAAAACCTAACCAGCCCGCGTCCCGTAAAATTTCCGTGATGAGCAAATAGACCGATGAGAAATACCCGGATGAAGCCTGATACGCCGCCGTGCTCGCCCACACCGCACTGAGCACCGATGCCAACAACAAAACACCGCCGACCTGCCGACCACGCCAAGCAAAGGCTAACAATATCGACAATACAACAAAGGTGAATGCTGCAGCGATATAACCGTAGATCGCGACGCTGGTCATCAATAATTTTCTCTACACATATTAATAAACCCGAAGAGAAGGATGCCCTGCATTCAGAAGCGGCAGCCGCAGGGATGCGGCTGCCGAGCCTACAAGGATGTATTTACGGCGTCTTCTGAATACAGAATTTCTTTCTCTTGTGTACCAGCAGTCATTCCTTAACACATGTCTACAAAGAAAATTCACCGCCCACCCTTTCCGGCGATAATAGAATGGGCCGTTTGCAAAATAATGACGAAATCCAGAAACAGGCTGTAATTTTTGATGTAGTAAAGATCAAATTGCAGTTTTTCCAGTGAATCTTTTTCTGATGCCCCATAGGGGTAACAAATCTGTGCCCAGCCGGTGATCCCCGGTTTTACTCGGTGACGTTCCGAAAAACACGGGATTTGTTCCGATAATTTTGTGACAAATTCCGGACGCTCAGGTCGGGGGCCCACAAAGCTCATATCGCCTTTAAGGACATTAAATATCTGTGGCAACTCGTCCAGGCGTGTTTTACGAATAAATCCGCCCACCCGGGTTACCCGGACATCATTTTTCTTAGCCCACTGGGCTTTACCGTCTTTTTCAGCATCTTCACGCATACTTCTGAATTTATAGACGTTAAACAATTGCCAATGCCGTCCCACCCGAATCTGACGATAAATGATAGAACCCCGCCCTCCACCTTCAATTTTAATGGCAATAATAACACCCAGCATAAAGGGCCAGGAGATCGATAACAGCAATAAACTGATGGCGATATCAAATACGCGCTTACGGGCATTCAGTCCCTTGCCCTGATTAAATCCGTCAGAGAAAATCAACCAGCTCGGGTTTAAAATATCCAGTTTAATTTTTCCCGTTTCACGCTCGAAAAAACCCAGTAAATCAATCACGTCAATGCCGCTTAATTTACAGTCAAGCAAATCGTGCACCGGAAAACTCTTACCGCGCCTCTCACCTACTGCAACGACAATTTCATCGGCCTGTAAGTCTTTGGCCAAGGCCAGCAATGTGGTTTCAGGCCGTAACACTATTGATTCATCAACAACATCATGCTCACCACGAATATGAACATGCCCAACGATGACAAATCCTTGCTGATCGACCCTGCGGCGTAGTTGATGTGAGATTTTAGCGGCATTTTTCCCTGCACCTAGCACCAAAATCCGGCGTTTTAGCTGATCCTGATTGAGTGAACGCACAAACAATATTCTCACCAGAATAATCAGCACCCCCGCAACACAAAAGCTCAGCGCCAGGACTCCACGCCCTAGAAACAATTCAGGCAGAATGTAATACAGCAAGGACAACGTAACGGCCGTCAACGCAAAACTGATACCAATGCGCAGTATCATTCCCACCATCGCAAAACGGAAGCGACGCTGATACAAGCCCATAAAAATTTGGCATAATAAAGTAATCAAGGCAAAAGCAAAGGCCTTGGAGAGAAGAGGATAATCACCTATTTGGAGAATTTCAGAATCCGCAAGGAAAACCCACAAATGAGAGCCTGCGTAGACTGAGGACATTGCCAGAAAAAATTCCACAGCACCCAGTATCAGAAAAGGAACAGGAATAAATTGTCGGAATACTCTAACCACTTATCAATAACACCCTTTTAAATCGCCCACTGCCCAGGAGGCTGTCCGAGACATTCAATTGTAAGCTACTTGCAATCCGCGACTTCTTTTTGAAGAAGCGGTCAATTTTTAACCAATCCTTTTTAACCAACTCTTAATGAGCAGCCCACCCACAAATACAACGCCAAATATCGCAGCCCATTACCCAATCAAACATTCTAGTGGCTTTACTGGCCACTCACCAGTAAAAGCGACAACCTTATGTTGTGCGCTGTAGGCATTTTCCTACAAATGTATTTTATCACTCCTGATCAAACTCAATATGATGCATCCACTCCCGTTCACTATATCCACAATTATCCCGCTATTTTTCCCAAGAACTCATCACATGGATATACCAATCTGATTTCCTTTGATAAAATAAGCCCACTTGAAAACAGTCGAGTCCATGCGATAGCACATGTAAATACTGAGTAATGTTTGATAATGTATTGGCGATGTCAAACAACACTGACTACAAATGGCACCACTAGACTATATTTCATCCGTTTTAACGAATAATTACCCATTGGTTCATCGACTATATTTTTTCTGCGTTTAGGAGCGCATCAGCTCAATGAAAGTCACAATCTACGGTTCAGGTTATGTTGGTTTGGTCACAGGCACCTGCCTTGCAGAAGTCGGTAACGATGTGCTCTGTGTCGATATTGACCAGGCAAAAACGGCTATGTTGCTCAGGGGTGAAATTCCCATCTTCGAACCGGGTCTTGACACAATGGTGACCAAAAATATTGAATCTGGCCGCCTCAAGTTCACCACGGATGCTGCCGAAGGCGTAGCCCATGGCCTGTTCCAGTTTATTGCCGTTGGCACCCCGCCTGACGAAGATGGCTCGGCCGATTTACAATATGTGCTGGCCGTCGCCAACAGTATTGGCGAACACATGACGGAATACCGAGTGATTGTTGATAAATCCACCGTTCCTGTGGGCACTGCCGATAGAGTGCAGGAAACCGTCAATGCGGCATTGGCAAAACGAGGACAAAGCGCCGAATTTGATGTGGTCTCCAATCCGGAATTCCTCAAAGAAGGCGCCGCACTAGACGACTTTATGAAACCAGACCGTATCGTCATCGGCACTGACAACCCTCGGACCACGGAGCTGCTACGCGAACTGTACGCGCCCTTTAATCGTAACCACGACCGCTTGGTGAGCATGGACATCCGCTCTGCGGAACTGACCAAATACGCCGCCAATGCCATGTTGGCGACCAAAATCACTTTCATGAACGAGTTATCAAACCTTGCGGATCTACTCGGCGCCGACATCGAAAATGTCCGCCTCGGCATCGGTTCTGACCCTCGCATCGGTTACCACTTTATTTACCCTGGCTGCGGATACGGCGGTTCATGTTTCCCGAAAGATGTACAGGCATTGGAACGTACCGCCAATGAAATCGGCTACAAGGCGGAATTGCTCAGTGCAGTGGAAGCCGTAAACCATCGTCAAAAACGGGTAATGTTTGACAAAATCAACAAGCACTTTGATGGCAACCTGTCCGGCAAAACCATTGCCCTGTGGGGCTTGGCGTTTAAGCCCAACACCGACGATATGCGCGCGGCGCCATCACGCACCCTGATGGAAGCCCTTTGGGAGGCGGGTGCCAAAGTACAAGCCTATGACCCAGAAGCAATGGAAGAAGCAAAACGCATCTATGGTGAGCGCGCCGACCTGACTCTGGTCGAATCCCCGGATGCGGCACTCAACGGCGCAGATGCCCTGGCCGTGGTGACTGAATGGAGTGCCTTCCGCAGCCCGAACTTTGACACCATTAAAACTCAGCTTTCTCAAGCCACCATTTTTGATGGTCGAAACCTGTACGACCCCACTCGCCTGCGGGCCGATGGCTTCAGCTATTACTGCATTGGCCGACCATAAAGTTCCAGGGAAAAGTTTCTAAGGAACCGTTTCTAGGAACTGTTTCGAGGAAAAGGTTTCTAGAAAAAATTAAACGAATACGTTGATCAGTAAAAACTGACAACATCATTGATAAGGGCTGATTTACTGTGCCTATTTACTGCGCCAATAGTGGTACACAATAGTGGCACACAATCGCCGTTATTCAATCACCTGCACTTAAGAAGAAAAAGGATGACCAGATGTTTGATTTGAAAAACACTCGCATAGGTATCATCGGTTTGGGTTATGTGGGCCTGCCACTGGCGGTTGAGCTTGGCAAGCATTACCCTACTCAAGGCATGGACATAAATGCCGCTCGTATAGCAGAACTACAAGCGGGCAAAGACAGCACTCTGGAAGTCGATGGGGACGAACTCAAGCTCGCCACGCAACTCTCCTATACGTGCGATCCGGCTGATTTGAAAGACTGCAATGTCTACATTGTCACCGTACCAACGCCGATTGATTCCGCCAAACGCCCGGATTTATCACCCCTGATAAGCGCCAGCCATACCGTGGGTAAACTCCTCGACAAAGAGGATGTGGTGATCTATGAATCCACCGTCTACCCGGGAGCGACAGAAGAGGTCTGTGTCCCCATATTAGAAGCAGACTCCGGACTACGCTTTAACCAGGATTTTTTCGCGGGCTATTCACCCGAGCGAATTAACCCCGGTGACAAAGAACACCGAGTCACCACAATACTTAAAGTCACTTCTGGGTCTACGCCAGAAGCTGCTGATTTTGTTGATAATTTATATAAAAGCATCATCACTGCTGGCACTCATAAAGCCAGCTGCATCAAAGTCGCTGAAGCCGCCAAGGTCATCGAAAATACCCAACGTGACGTCAATATCGCGCTCATTAACGAGCTGGCATTAATCTTCCACAAGCTGGACATCGACACCATTGAAGTCCTGGAGGCTGCTGGCACTAAATGGAATTTCCTGCCCTTCCGCCCTGGTTTAGTCGGCGGACACTGTATCGGTGTTGACCCCTATTACCTCACCCACAAAGCGCAGGAAATCGGCTACCAACCAGAAATGATACTGGCCGGCCGCCGTATTAACGACAGCATGGGCAGCCATGTTGTCGAACGCGTAGTCAAACGCATGATGCAAAACCGCATCCATATTGTGGATGCCAATGTGCTAGTGATGGGATTCACTTTCAAGGAAAACTGCCCGGATTTACGCAACACCCGCGTCATCGATATGATTGAAGAATTGCAGACCTATCATGCCAATGTGGATGTCTATGACCCCTGGGTCAACGCCGATGAACTGGAGCAGGTATACAGTATTCGCCCAATACCTTCATTGGAAAAAGGCAAATACGATGCCATCATCCTGGCGGTTTCTCATGAGCAGTTCAAAGCCATGAGTGCTGAGGAAATTCGCGCCCTGGGCAAAACCAAACACGTGCTGTTTGATGTTAAGCACATTCTGCCCGCCGATGCCGTCGACGACCGCCTCTAATTGATGCTCAGCCGCTACACTAATCAAAGTAGTACACCTTTTTAACACCCGTATAACATCAGGAATTAACATGAAAGTTCTTATTACCGGCACCGCTGGCTTTATTGGTAATCGTCTGGCTCAACGCCTGCTAGAGCGTGGCGAAGAAGTGATTGGCCTCGACAACCTCAACGACTATTACGATGTCACCCTAAAAGAAGCGCGGCTGGCCAAAATCAAAGATCACCCCAGTTTTACCGATGTACGCATCAACATCGAAGACCGGCCCGCCATGGAAGCCGTGTTTGCCAAGCACAAACCCAACAAAGTCGTGAACCTGGCCGCCCAAGCCGGTGTGCGTTATTCGTTGGAAAATCCGCACTCTTATGTAGAAAGCAACATTGTCGGCTTTATGAACATTCTGGAAGGTTGCCGATATAACGGTGTCGAACACCTAGTTTATGCTTCCAGCAGCTCGGTATACGGCGCCAACACCAACATGCCATTTTCCATTCACAACAACGTGGATCATCCCCTGAGCATGTACGCGGCCACCAAAAAGGCCAACGAATTGATGGCGCACACCTACAGCCATCTTTACGACCTGCCGACCACTGGCCTGCGCTTTTTCACTGTCTACGGCCCTTGGGGTCGTCCCGACATGGCGCTATTCCTGTTCACCAAGAAAATTCTCGCCGGTGAACCCATTGATGTCTTCAACTACGGTAAACACCGCCGCGATTTCACCTATATTGATGACATCGTCGAAGGCGTCATCCGCACCCTGGACCACACCGCACAACCCAACAACGATTGGGACGGCGACACGCCCGACCCCGGCACCGGCAAAGCCCCCTACCGGCTCTACAACATTGGCAACAATGCGCCAGTAGAACTCATGCATTACATCAAAGTACTGGAAGATTGCCTCGGCAAAAAAGCTGAAATGAACATGCTGCCCCTGCAGCCAGGTGATGTGCCTGATACCTACGCCAACGTGGAAGACCTGGTGGCAGATGTAGACTACAAACCAGATACCACCGTAGAAACCGGCATTGCCAAATTTGTAGACTGGTATCAGGGTTACTATAAATAAAGAGCTATAAATAAAGAGCTATAAATAAAGAGTTATAAATAAAGTATTCACCACTAAAATAACTCAACCACTATGGGCTGACAGTCATTCTTAATGGCTCATATTCCTATATTCTCGCCAAGTCGCAAAGCGCGCAAATAAAACATTCATCAAAATTCGTTTTCCTTTGCGAGCTCTGCGCCTCTGCGAGACTATTCATTCAATTGGGCTACCTAAAGCCTTGTACTAATCAGTGCATAATTTAACTAGCGTACCAAAATAATTATCCGTCATCCCGGCACGTCTTTAGCCGGGATCCAGTCGTTCTAACCTGACAAAAGCCCCTTTTCTCGCCAAATCGCAAAGCGCGCAAATAAAACATTCATCAAAATTCGTTTTCCTTTGCCAACAGGGTAACTACTGTCGTTGCAATACCCCCCTCAATCTCCAGCCCCAACTCACTGAAAACCCTCAAGACATACCCTGCTCTGCCGCTATACTTTATGGCTAACCGCCTTAAAACCCGGTAACTTATGACGCCTGTTAGCCCATACGTGACGTAACCTATTAACCACCTTAGGAATCGTGTTAAATACGTCAATAGCGGGCAATCTCATGACAAAAGCGTTAAGCCATACCAAAACATCATTTTTCTAAACGAATATTCAGAGACACTCCGTAATGTTCATATCCTTAAACCGACATTGTTTCGCCCGAGCCCTCATATTTACCGGCTTTTTCATTAGCCTACCCGCCGGGTCAGCAACTTCACCGGAGTCCATCGAAGGCACTACCAAAGTCAACGCAGAAGAATTTATTGAACTGGTTGGCGAGACTCCCGAACTCATCATTATTGATTCCCGGATACCCGGTGACCGCAAACAAGGCCTCATCGAAGGCTCGTTAAGCCTCCCTGATGTTGAAACCAATTGTAAAAGTCTGGCAAAAGTCGTCGCCACCACAGGCTCACCTACCCTGTATTATTGCAATGGCATTAAATGTGGCCGCAGCGCAAACGCCATCCAGATTGCCAAGGATTGCGGATACAAAAATATCTATTGGTTTAGAGGTGGCTTTGAGGAATGGTTGGCTAAAGGCTACCCCTATATTCAGGAATAACAATCTCTTAAAACCAAATACGATGTCTAACTCACGGTCATCAATGCGCGCTAGCCTGGGGCTCATCGTCCTGATAATGGGCATACTTGGTATGGCTCTCGCCTTTACTACCGGTGAAGCATTTCGACAGCTTGCATTGGACAATCAACGCGAAGCCTTTGTCAATCTTGCCAAACTGAATTTTGAAAACTTGTTAGAACACCTCGAGAAAGAGGTCGTTCAGATTGGTCTCGACATACAGCAACCCGCCAAATTCAAACAGGCAATGTTCGCTCGTGATACCGATAAGTTATCCCGGCAAATGAATGAACACTTTAAACGCGGCCCCGTTACCCTCGGAACCGTCAAACTTCTTAAAATTTATGCCCTCAACATCCAATATCAGTTGATTGTCGCATCCAGCCAATTAAAAAATGAGATCCCCATGAACTCCCTCGGTTGCACAAAAATGCTAAACGACATCTCAAAACGCCGGGGGGCTGAACGACTCAAACCCAAAACCAGTCGTTGTCTCGTTGGCACACGATCTGTATTAGCCACCATTGTTCCGGTTGGCGGACTAAAAATTCAAGGTTATTTACTTTTACTCGTAGACCCTGTCCCCACCTTGTCTCAATCTGAAGAGGGGCTTGGCACACCGGTTCGCATAATCAATGCCGCAGGCAACGAAGTTTTTAAATCATCAACCTGGCCAACACTCTTAAGCACCAACATCATGATGACTCATCACACCATGATCGCTTCAGAAAACGATATATTCCTCGAATTTAATTTCGCCACCAATATTTCCCATCTGCAAGGGCAGTTATCTGAAACACGTAACCTGCTTTTCACCATTGCCGCCATTGTCATGCTTAGCACTGGTTTATTAGCACTGCTGATTTTTCAACGTACGGCTTTAATCCCCTTATCTACTCTCTCTGAACACTTAAAGCGCGTTCAGAAAGACAAATCCCAATTGGGTAAAAAAGTAAAGGCGCAAGGTAATACCGAAATTGTCGCCCTTGCCAACGAATTCAATAATATGAGTGGTGAACTCAATACCCTGTATCACACCCTGGAAAACATGGCGTTTACGGACGATCTAACAGGCATGTCAAATCGCACATTATTTTATGAGCGACTTGAGCAAATCACCCTGCTTTCATCCCGTAGTAATACTGAATATGCAATACTCATGATGGATCTGGACCGCTTTAAAAACATTAATGACACCCTTGGTCACCACGTTGGGGATCAGATGTTAAAAATCGTTGGTCAGCGCCTACAATCCATTATCAGAAAATCTGACACTGTGGCGCGCCTGGGCGGTGATGAATTTGCAGTTTTATTACCCATCGTAGAACATAGCGAAGGCGCCGTTAACGTTGCCGAAAAAATAATCGATTGCCTCAATAAACCCATTATTGCCGAAAATCATAGCCTGTCCATTGGTATCAGTATTGGAATAGTGAAATACCCACATGATGGCACGGATGCTACCTTACTCATGCGGCATGCAGACGTGGCCATGTATCACGCTAAGCGGGAAGGTATTGGATACGCCTTCTACAAGCAGAGCATGGGCAGCGAAAACCTGTATGAATTCACAATGGAATCCGAATTGCGTCAAGCCATTGAGGCCAGTAATTTTACGCTTAACTACCAGCCAAAAATTGATATTAAGCAAAAATGTATCTCAGGTGTTGAAGCACTGATACGCTGGACACACGAAGAGCACGGTTTCATCCCCCCGGATAAATTTATCCCCCTCGCTGAACAAACCGGGCTCATCAAACCCTTAACACAGTGGGTGCTAAAAACGGCATTGAATCAATGTGCCGAGTGGCATAAAAAGAAAATCTTAATTGGCGTTTCCGTTAATTTATCCGCTTACAGTCTAAATGATATCGATTTGCTCGACACCGTTCGTCAGGCACTCGCAAAGGCAAAACTTGACCCTCATTGGTTAACATTAGAACTCACAGAAACGGGGATCATGTCAAACCCTGACCGGGCCTTAAGCACCCTGTCTCAGCTAAACTCCATGGGCATCACATTATCCATTGATGATTTTGGAACAGGTTACTCTTCCCTTGCCTACTTAAAACGACTCCCGGTTAACGAGCTAAAGATTGATAAATCCTTTGTGATGGACATGATCGAAGACACATCCGATGCCGTTATCGTACGCTCGACCATTGATCTAGCCCATAACATGGGAATGACAGTCGTTGCCGAAGGCATTGAAAGCCAAGAAGTGTGGGACCAACTCGCAAAACTAGGCTGTAACCAGGGTCAGGGTTATCTCATGTGCCGCCCCTGTCTGGCAGAAGACCTGGAAAAATGGCTCACAAACTCAAAATGGGCAAACTGCAACCTTAAAAGAACAGGATAAAACCATTCAGTCCTTAGCCCTTCACTTTGTCAGTAGGTTGGGATAAGCGGGAGCGAACCCCAACAATGGAGGTCATTTACATCTATAATGTTGGGGTTCCTAACGTCACCCCAACCTACATTACCGAGTCCTTAGTCTTTAACCTGCCACAAACAAGGACTGCCATTAGCATCATTCATCGCCTGCAAACGCTGCTGATGAGCCACTTCTTCCTGTTCTCCTGCCTTTAGCACTTTCAAACGAGGGCGATCTGCAGCCACTCGTCGCATCTCCCCCACTAACCCCAGTGTTTCACTGCCTTTACCGCCCAATAACAAATCCGTTTGCCCACCTGTCATAAACAGGTAAACATCCGCCAGGATTTCCGCATCCAGTAAGGCGCCATGCAACTCACGGTGGGCGTTATTAACCTCATAACGCCGACACAGCGCATCCAGATTATTTTTTTGCCCAGGGTGCATTTTGCGCGCCAAAGCCAAAGTATCCAGAACCGTGCAATGTGCCTCCAACACACCCTCATTCCGGTTAAGCAGTTTCATTTCGTGATTGAGAAAGCCCATATCAAAGGGCGCATTGTGAATCACCAATTCCGCACCACGCACAAATGTCATAAAGTCTTCAAACACATCCGCAAAACGAGGCTTATCAGTAAGGAATTCATTACTGATGCCATGCACTTCGATGGCCCCCACATCGATTTCCCGATCTGGTTGCAGATATTGATGATAATGCCGCCCGGTTAACCGGCGATTCACCAGTTCAACACAACCAATTTCAATAATTCGATGACCCTGTTTGGGCTCCAGACCGGTGGTTTCCGTGTCTAATACAATCTGCCGCATTTTTTCAGCACCCTTATAATCCGCAATTCGCTCACCTGAGCATATTTTCAGGCCCTAGACGTTAAGCCAGGGCCTTTAAGCCAGAGTCTTTAAACCAGGACCTTTAAACCAAATACTTAAATGACAATGCCCAACCCCGAACGTCCAAGCTTCCCGAATTAGTTGTCCCGCGTTAACTAGCCAGGATTACCCCATGTCATTAAGTTAAGCCGCTTATTCTATCTGTTGTAGGATGATGTGAGTGCGCATATTCCAGAACATCGCCCATGTTGTTGGGGTTCCTGCGTCACCGCCAACCTACAATACAACGCACTTTTGTTAACTTAATGACATTGCAGGATTATCCCTATAACTCATCAATGCCACGATTCGCCAACGCATCGGCACGTTCATTCCCCGGGTGGCCGGTATGCCCCCTCACCCACTCCCATTTCACATCGTGAGGCGACAAAGCAGAATCGAGACGCTGCCACAAATCAACATTTTTCACCGGTTTCTTAGACGCCGTCATCCAGGATTTTCGTTTCCAGCCCGTCATCCATTCCGTCGCTCCTTTCAAAACGTACTGCGAATCGGTCGTCAACGTCACCTGGCACGGGCTTTTCAGCGCCTCGAGGCCTTGAATAGCGGCCATTAATTCCATGCGATTGTTGGTGGTGTCTGGTTCGCCACCAAACATTTCTTTTTCCGTACAGTCTGCAGCAGCCCCATTACTTGTGTAGCGAAGCAAAGTACCCCACCCGCCTGGGCCTGGGTTTCCACGGCATGCGCCGTCAGTAAACATCTCAATTTTTTGTTCGCTCATTCTCTACTCTTTACTCTTTAATGATTAACATAACCAAATATTATTCTGGTCAATATTATCCAGACTAACAATTTATTAATCCAGCACTGTTGTCTCGTTCACTTATACCGACATTCCGGCAGTCTTTTGGACCGGAATCCAGTGGCTTTTGCCCGTTCTAAAGTCGCTGGATTGAGACAAAAGGACTGCCGGGATCACAATTTTCCGGAAGATAATTAGAAGGTTTATCGCAAAAAACGTATCGAAATGCGTTGGTTTTAATCCCGTGTTTTTAAAGCAAAGTAACGCAAAGGCCGCAAAGGCGCTAAGATCGCAAAGAAAAGACGGGTTATTTACATAAAAACAAACAGATTAAACCGTCATTTCGGTAATGCTTTTGAGCCGGAATCAGGAATATCGTTGTAACTCAAATCGTAACTCAAATCGCAAGTAAGCCGCCTTACCTCAACACACCCCATTATTCCGGGGAATGGCGTTCTTCTACAGTGCGTGTATTCCCTGCCAGCCCTTGGGTCACCATTCGCCTTCGCGGTGTCCTCCAGCGCGGCTTAATCGGGGTGAGTGTTGTCACTCTTTTTTGGGCAACGACCACATACCCCGCGCCAATAAACGGTATCCATCGCTGCCCTATACGATCCAGAAAACGTAAACGCCGCATAGCCCCCTTATGGCTTAAGGGAGGCCGGAAGAAAAACTGCCGGGACTCAATAATGTCGAAGCCCAATAGACGCAACCAGTCTTTTAATCGCGTCTGGCTGACAAAACGACCACACCAGGGCGGTTTACCGCGCCAACCAAGCGCCAGCCGCCAAACCATCCATAAGCTCCAGGGATTAAACCCCAGAATGACGACATGGCCTTCGGGAATCAACACCCGGTCCACCTCACGTAACACCTGATGAGGGTCATCACTAAATTCCAGCGTATGAGGCATCACCACAGTATCGATACAATCCGACCCAATCGATAGCCATTCCGGCACCCCGCAAATGCCACGGCGTTCCCGTTCGCCCGCCGGCAGCTTATCCTGTAGCCACTCATCCACGACCACGCAATGAGGAATACGCGAGCTGGTTAAACAGTCTTTTGAATAAAGGTCGCCCAATTGCAACAAATGGTAACCAAACAGCATTGGCAGAATCTGGCGCAGTTGTGCGCGCTCTTCTGCTTGAAACCAACGACCAGGAAGATGGGTAAACCAGGCACGCATACGTTGCCTCGTCACTTCGGTAGAATCGCATTTCATCCAGCGGGCAAAGCGCTTAATCAATACAGAAATTTCCTTTTTTCAAGTAGTTAGGGAACTATTGTAATGTATATTCACTGAATTATCAGAATGTATAATTACACAAAACCCAGACATAAAACGGCTCTTTTTATATATCACCCAAAACCTCGAGCAATAAATAGCAGCCACCCGCTCCCTTCAACGATACGCCGATTTTCAAGCGTCCACCAGCCATAGACACTGCAATAGACCCGCAATTCTAGTAAACTCATTACTCCACACGCACTCAATACTTTAGAAGTGCGTTAGCGGTACTTACTTTAGTGGTACTTATTAACAGTACTTACTGCGTTTAGGCATTACCACTCGCTCCCCGCAAAGGAAACGAGGAATTTGCCAGCTTACGCCACGGGACAGACACCCCCACCGCGAGTGCAGACCACCTCAAGCCTGATTGATTTTTGATCATACCGGGGGAACAAAAACGCTACGAAAATCGTTTAATAGTGAATGGTATCTTGATCATTTAATTAGAAATTTTCGTAATGGCCCACGTAAAAAACGTGAGCATTAATGACATAATAATGTAACAATAATTTTATATGATAAATTCTCAAATTCAATCCGTTGTCGCCAACCGGCTAACACAGCGCACCCTCATCCTATTATGGTTATTCCTCGGATTAACGGCTTGTATCGGCGTAGAAAATTCACCCCTCGATACCGACGCCTCCCGAACGGCCAACGCTCCCCAAATTACTGGGGCGGATGCAAGTGACAGTGCGACGACTTCCACATCATCACCCCAGGCATCTCATCATTCAATCAATGACTTATTGCCGCGGCCAATCTCATCTACCCATGCCCGGCCTCGCCATATCCCTTTTATCCCAGATGCAGCAACCCCCTGGTGGGCGGTAGTCGCACGTTGGGATTCCGATGAGGACAAACAACAGCCCTGGTCAACCGAAACACCTGCAAATGCTCATGCAGAAACAGCAGACGCTGAGCAATCAGGAATAGCATTAACGTCGAACAAAGATTTATGGACCAGACTGCGTAGTGGCTTCCAGTTGGGCCAGCAAGATCACCGCCTCGTGCAACCCTACATTGTCTGGTATGCCAAACATCAAGCTTATCTGGATCGCGTTGTCGAACGCGCCCGTCCTTTTCTGTACGACATCGTGCAAGAAATCGAAGCCCGTGGCATGCCCATGGAAATTGCCCTCTTACCTGTCGTCGAAAGCGCATTCCAACCCTTTGCTTATTCACCCGGTCGAGCAGCGGGCATCTGGCAATTCATCCCATCCACAGGCAAACATTATGGGCTAAAGCAAAATTGGTGGTACGACGGTCGTCGCGACGTCAGCAAAGCAACGACCGCCGCATTGGATTATCTGCAACGCCTGCACAAACGATTCGATGGCGACTGGCTATTAGCCCTCGCCTCGTATAATAGTGGCGAAGGCCGCGTCGCACGAGCGGTAAAAAAGAACAAAAAGAAAGGCAAGCCCACTGATTTCTGGTCACTGGACCTGCCCAAAGAAACCGAAGGCTATGTACCCAAACTGCTCGCCATCAGCGCCATCATCCTGCACACCGAAGCACACGGCCTCACACTCACCAGTATTCCCGACGAACCTTACCTCGAAAGAATCGATATTGGCTCACAAATTGACCTCGCCCTCGCCGCCGAACTGGCCGACCTGCCCATAGAAACCATGTATCAACTCAACCCCGCCTTCAACCGCTGGGCCACCGACCCCAAAGGGCCACACGTTTTATCACTGCCCATCGACAAAGCCACCGGCTTTCGCAAAGCCCTGGCCAACGTCGACAAAAAGAACCGGGTACGCTGGGAACGTCACCGTATCCGCGAAGGTGAAACCCTCGGCCACATCGCCCGCAAGTTCCAAACCACCGTCGCCCTGCTGCAAGAAGTCAACAGCATCCGCGACAAATGGATCCGCGCCGGGCAAAGCATCATCATCCCCGTCGCCACCAAAAGCCTCAAACACTACCTGAGCGAAGACCGTCGCCGCGCCACATTACAAGGCACCAAACGCAGCGGCCACAAACTCACGCACACCGTCAAACGCGGCGACACCTTCTGGGACTTATCCCGCAAATACAAAGTCAAAGTCAGCCAGCTCGCCTCATGGAATGGCATGTCGCCCAAAGACGCCCTCAAACTCGGACAGCGCCTAGTGGTCTGGACCAAAAGCCGTAACCTCGCCAGCCGAAAATTTGTCACCCTGCCCCGCAGCGTGACCCAACAGCAACTCCACTACCGCGTCCGCAAAGGCGATTCACTGGCCCGCATCGCGCAAAAATTCAGCGTCACCGTCCGTAAATTACGCAGCTGGAATTCATTGAAAAAAGGGAAATACCTACAACCGGGGCAACGGTTAACACTGTATGTAGATGTAACCGAACAATCGTAAAAAGCCGAAAGTAGACAGTATTACCGATAAATGGCGGGACACATACCAGGTTGCCTTCCCCGTAGGAGCGGCTTCAGCCGCGATCAGTGCTCGCCTCACACCATTAATCGCGGCTAAAGCCGCTCCTACAACAGAAAAAGTTTGATTTTAGTGTCGATTTGAACAACTCGCTTCAAAATTAAAACTCGATATAGTCGGTTTGTTCACACTATTACCCACCAGATGGCCCACTGGACTCACTAAATGATAAAAACAGAAGCCTGTCCTGTTCAATTTGTGACCATAGCCCCAAACTTCTTCGTCCGAAAAGACGATGTATAGACGTATGAAAAGAACAAATTTTTAGATCGGAACAAAATGGCGGAAAACTACGTCGAATAAAAAAAGCATTCCATCTAGTATTGATTGATAGCACCGACACAGGATACAACACCGGTGTCTGGCAGTACCCCATCAGAATCACCCGCATTCCTCCGTAATATTCAACGTCTGTCACTCATCGTAATCTTCGGGTTACTGGTCGCCTGTGGCGGTAGTGACAATTCAGATGACAGCGATAATGTTATTGATACAACTGGTACTGACGGTACAGGTGAAACCGGAGGCGCTGGAGATACTGGTGGCATTGGCGACACGGATGGAACCGGAGGCGCTGGAGACAACGGTGGCGGAAGTCTCGCTCTCGAGCTTTCCACCCCTGCTCCCAGCAATTATGTATGGGGCACTTTAGCCTTTGGCAGCAACGTCTATGTAGACCGTACTTATACTTACACCACTGTTCCCTCTGCTTACCTGGGGCTGCAATATTTACAAACCGCCAACGATGACAAAACGTCGACGGGCAGTGGTTTTCTTAGCTTTGCTATCAACAAAACCGCAGACGTCTATGTTGGGCACGTTAATATTGAAACCAATCGACCTGCCTGGTTAGACAGCTGGGCCTGGACTGGCGACACACTGGTGACCACAGATCGCACGCTGTATTTGTATAAACAAACATTCATCGCAGGAACGGTCACCCTGTCCGGCAATGAGTCTGGCGCCAGCATGTATGTCATACTAACAAAAGATGCTGATGGCACGGCACGGCACAAACCAACCAGCCCCCCAGCATCAGCGGTACCACAACGAGTAGCGTCACCACGGGAACCAGCTACTCCTTCACACCTACGGCGAGCGATGCCGATAACGACACCCTGGTATTTAGCATCAGCAGCAAACCAACATGGGCAATATTCGAACCGCTACAGGCCAATTAAGTGGCGCTCCAACAACTGGGGATGAAGGCACAACCAGCAATATCCTCATCTCCGTCAGTGATGGCACTGCAACAACGGTATTACCTGCATTCAACGTGACGGTAATGGCCGCAGCCGATGGCACCGCATCAATATCCTGGACGCCTCCCACCACCAACGAAGATGGCAGCGTTCTGGATGATCTCGCGGGCTACAAGCTCTATTACGGCACCACTTCAGATACCACAACGGCGGACTACACCTCAGTCATCAACGTACCATCCGGAGTCGCGACCTACCTGATTGAAAATCTTGCCCCAGCAACCTACTACTTCGCTGTCACCGCGTATGATTTTTCCGGCAATGAAAGTGTATTGTCGGGCGAAGCCAACAAAATCATTCCCTAAGGAATGGCTTCATATCACGTCAGATGGTATTTTATGGCCTTGAGGAAAAACTAAACTAAGCTAAGCGAACGCTAACCAGCATTACTAATGAACCAATGAGTGAAGGATACCCTGTATTCAGAAGTGTCAGCCGCAGGGATGTGGCTGTCGAGCCTACAGGGATGTATTTACGGCGTCTTCTGAATACAGGGTATCCTTCTCTTATGTGCCAGTAGCAACCAATACTCGCAGAGATATTTTATGCGGATAGTAAAGAGGTAGGGGTAATTTATGAAATATTTGACGAGCATTATTCGCACACTGTCACTCGCCCTCACAGCCACCCTCTTTTTACCGCCCAGCAGTCTCTACGCGTTAGACGTCATTCCAGAAGACCTCTCCACCTGGGTAGAAAAAGGCACCGTCCTGACCTATGGCACCCCAGGAAGCTGGGACGAAAAAGCCCGCGGCCCTTACCCCATAGGGGTAACCAAAAAAGAGGGCATCTTTTATCTACACTACCTCGGAGGTTTTGACGGTTGCTGGAATGCCGATGGCGACATAAACCATCGGTCTGTTGGGCTCGCAACCAGTACCGACGGTATTAACTTCACCAAACATGCCGGCAACCCCATACTCAAACCTCACGATTTCGTATCAGTAAGCTCTCACGAAGAAGGAATACGCACCGCAAAAATCAGGTATTTACCGGGCCCAGGAATGTGGTTGGGGTATTTTGGTGTGGAATCACCCGGCGGTGCAGACAACTGCCCCTTCATGGGCACAACAGCCCAATGTGGCTGTAATATCCCCGTCGACGCCTCAATTTATGCCGCAACATCAACAGACGGCATCAACTGGACCCCGAAAGGAGAAGTCAGCGGCGTCTATAACGGCCAGGAAAAGTACATTGACGATTTTCAATACCGCAATGGCGAATATTATCTCTGGTCGCATAGAGCACAAGGAGGCCAAGGGCACAGCGCCTCAAAAGGGACAGACTCAATGCCAGTAAGTTAAGCCCTAACCTGTTGATTACAGTGTATTTTTATATGCTGGAAAATGAATATTATTCTTGATATTTTTTAACCTCCTGGGGGCTGAGCGTCCCTCCCTGATAGCTTCGATTGTC
>NVUB02000047.1 GCA_002401775.2 Ectothiorhodospiraceae bacterium | reverse complement strand
TTTTGACGTTGTAATACCATCGCGCGCGAAAGATTAACAATCAAGACAAAATCCCACCAAAAGTGAACAGCAACATCAGGAAATTATTTTCAATTTTGTCACTTACCAAACGTGGATGTCTTCTTTACTTGTTCAAACGTGGATGTCTTCTTTACTCCAAACGTGGATGTCTTCTTTACTTGTTTTCTTTACCGTGTTCTTTACCGATGTCTTCTTTACCCTTCTTTACCCGTTCTTTACCCGCGTTCTTTACCCTGTCTTCTTTACCAAACGTCTTCTTTACCCGCTTTTCTTTACCTTCTCGTTAAAACAAGCAAGATAGTACACCTTAACTTTGTTTGCGCGCACAAACAAAATGAGCTACAATCCAACTCAATGCATGGTAAAAGATAGCATGAAGAAAGGCCTTATAAACAACAAAAATGCACAGCAAGGTCTTGAGAAAAAGGACGCCATGTTGAATATTCGAGCAACTAAGTCAGATAAAGATCGCTGGTCAAGATGCGCAGCAGACCAAAATATGAAACTAGCTACCTGGGTTGAGCAAGCCCTTCATGAGTATTATTCCAAGACTAAGGGTTAATTATGAGCAAACACACGGTTGTTTCACTGTTCTCAGGCTGTGGCGGAATGGATCTAGGTTTCTTAGGGGGATTTAGATTTCTAGGAAAGACATATAAAAAACGCGATTTTGAAATAATATGGGCGAACGAACTTAATAAAGCCGCATGTGCCACATATTCCCACAATATAAGTAAGAACATTGTGAACGGTGATATTTGGGATGTAATTGACGATCTTCCAACTTCAGCAGATGTAGTAATCGGCGGATTTCCATGCCAAGACATATCTGTAAACGGAAAGCGAGCAGGCGTAGATGGCAACCGAAGTGGTTTATATCGCGCGATGGTTGAAACAGTGAAAAGAGTGCAGCCAAAGATATTTGTTGCGGAAAATGTCAAAGGACTCCTGATGGAGTACAACAAATTCTCTTTACATCGCGTTATAGAAGACTTTGAGGCGCTAGGCTACCACGTTAGCTATGCCTTATATAATTCAGCTAACTTTGGCGTCCCCCAAGCAAGGGAGCGCGTGTTCATTATTGGAACCCCCATTGGCCATATGGAATTTTCACACCCCAAGCCAAAAATTACTCAGGAATCTTGGGTTAGCTCAGAATCAGCTATTAGTGACCTTGAGCTAGTTGAGGAAGATAAAACAATTAACCATACTTGGAGCAGGGCAAAGAAAAGCCCTGACCAGGGTAGCCGACAGTTAAAAGCCGAGCGTCCAGCTACAACTATACGAGCCGAGTGTCATGGAAATATTCAATTCCACTACAAATTAGACCGTAGAATTTCCATGAGAGAAGCTGCGCGTATTCAATCGTTTCCAGACAGATTTATTTTTAAATCTAACTTAAGAGAAACAGAAAGACAGGTTGGGAATGCTGTCCCCCCGGTACTAGCTTGGCATCTAGCTGAATATATAAAAGACCACCTATTAAAATCATCAAATAACTTAGAAGAGGTGCGTATAGCTATCTAGCTGGCCTTGAATTTTAATTAAAAAGTTCTTGTGATGGCACCCAATCAGATGCGTGCTCATCCAGCATTTCTAACCACTTTTTGATTCGCAAGTTTTTCGGCACATCATCCCCCCAGTACTCAACAAACAACCTTGAGCCTAGATAATTCGCAGCAGCCTCAATTTGTGGCTCAATATCTTGCAACGCCCTAAGCATATAATTTCCGCCTCGGGTTTGATCAGAGCGCATAGCTACGCTACCTGCTGTAAATAAATCTCTTGCTTGATTGCAAAGTATCCCGTGGAACGTAAGTAGATACATCGTAGCATCATCATATTTCCCTCTAGCCCTGCTTCCTTTAACAATTTGAGGGCAAAGCAATGCAGCTTCTGCTCTGTACTTTAGTTTTTCTTCGCCGGAAAGTTTTGTATAAAGCTTTACCTCTAAAGAAAATGTATGCGGCTCATCACTATCTTCTATCCACCACAAACGCTCACCAGGCTTCATCCGACTTCGAGCGTATTCGCGAATAAATAGCATTTTTTCATGCTGGGGAAGTATTCTAAATGCTTCATAGGGGATTCCCATTCTTTCGAATAACGGCTTTTCAGTTCCAATTTCAACTTCAAACCTAGGGACATGAGAAGTTCGTACATGCATAATACTATTTTCGTACTTATTCCACTTAACTTCAGGTATCCCTCCTGCTTTCCCAAACAGCAGATACACATGTTTTACACTTTCGTTTCTTCTCCCCTCAAAAACGCTATTAGCGATCGAACGCCATGTATCTTTCTCCGAGTACTTGACCTCAATGCCATATTGTCCTATCACAATATCTGGAAATTCTTGTGCCGGGGGAGCCATATCAATTTCTACGCCATTTTCCGACAGCACTTCTGATAGAACCTCTCTAACTCGATTTTCGAATTTTTGAGACCCCGGCTTATTAGCACATGAAGCTAACTCCTTGGTTAGCACAATTATAGCTCTATCTAAAATTGACTCGAAAAATGGGATGTCCATTTAATTCCTAGGGCTAAAACCAAATATTATAATTCACTGAGGGAATATAACCTAACTGGAGTGGCTACACTATCCCGTACCTAGATGATGAATTATCATATCACCTAGAAGAGGATAAGACATGGCCAACCGAAAATACGATCCACAATTAAAGAAAGATGTCATTGATGCAATTGTCATTGGCAATTAATCAGCGGCACAAGTTGCCCGAGAACACGACGTTCCTGAGTCCGCCGTGTACAGCTGGATTCGCAGTTACAAAGAAGAGCATGATATAGCGAAAATTAAGCTCAATAATGAGACACCTGAACAGGAAATAGTACGCTTGAAAGCAGAGCTTAAAAAAGCCACTCAAGAGCGTGATATCTTAAAAAAAGCCACAGCGTATTTTGCCAGTCTCGAGAAATAAAATACGCGTGGATAGCATCACATCTCGAGAGTTTCGATCTACAGCCCATGTGTCGTGTGCTGTCAGTAAAAAAGAGCAGTTACTTTAGTTGGACTCAAATTGATCATTTACAAAAAGAAAAAGCAGTACATGAGGGTTATCAATTAATTGAAACCGCCTTTTTTAACTTAAAAGAAAACGCCGGGGCACGCGGAATTAAAGGCTATCTACTACATGAAAATGATGTGCGAATCAGTCGCCGCAAAATAGGCAATGCATTGGCAACGCTTGGACTAACCGTGAAAACGCAGAAAAAGTTTAAAAAACAAAGTACTGCGGCTGTTAATGACCCTAAATTCATGCCGAACAGCTTAAACAGGCACTTCGAAGTGAGTTACCCCAATCAAGTTTGGGTGGGTGATATAACGGAAATTAAGACCCGGCAAGGAAAGCTTTATTTGGCAGCCTATGTTGACCTCTATTCGC
>NVUB02000046.1 GCA_002401775.2 Ectothiorhodospiraceae bacterium | reverse complement strand
CGCTGAAATTAATCGCAAAACGGCAATCAGAGACCGGATGTTTTTATCTTCAGATGCTTATGCTAAATTAACGCAATGGAAATAACAATATTACAAATAAGCAGCCGGGGTCGTAAGTGATCGGCTTAAGAAAGGCTTGAGCTGTATGATGGGAAACTATCACGTACAGTTCTTAGGGGGGAACGGGTCGTAAGACCCTGACCTACCCGGTGCTAATAAAATCATGAGCATCATTGAGACAATTACACTATTCGGTATTATGGTTGCACTTGCTGTTTTACCAAGTGCAAGTGTTGCTTTAGTTATTACACGTTCAGCCACATTGGGCGTAGCCAATGGCATCGCTGTAACTGCTGGAATAATTCTGGGGGATTTGGTTTTTATTCTACTTGCCATTTTTGGCTTAACAGTTGTAGCCGAAACAATGGGAAGCCTGTTTATGGTTGTAAAATATCTTGGAGCCACATATCTGCTTTGGTTGGGATATACATTAATAACATCAAAAAGCATGACCAAAATAACAATAGATAAAACAATAAAAAAACAAAATCTTGTTACGAGCTTTCTTGCAGGCTTTATTCTTACTCTGGGAGACATTAAGGCAATTATTTTTTACGCAAGTTTATTGCCCATATTTATTAACCTTTCTACGCTCCAAGTATCAGATGTTCTAGTTATAATATCTGTAATGGTTATCAGCCTTGGTAGCGTAAAGCTTATCTATGCGTTTTCGGCAGCTAAAATAGTTTCCGTTGCGAGAAATAGTAAATTTGATAATGTAGCCAGAAAAACAGCAGGTGGTTTTATGCTTGGTGTTGGTGGTTATTTAATTGTCAAAGCCTAACAAACGCATAAACATGGACGTTCCACTACGCTGCGCTTCGTTCCACGCCAGTTATGCGAGACGTTATGTGCTATGAGACTGATAATCATGCTTAATAAATTCAAGGCAACAGATATTTTATTTCTATTGGCTCTAAATATTTTAGTGGGAACATTAGTTTATGCTAATGACACACCAATAGCTGAAGAGTTAAAGGACGTACTTATAATTGGTAGTGCTGAGCATCCCGATCCAGTTTTAGAAAGAGTTAAAAATTTGGAAAAAGAGGGCGTACTTAGGAACGTAATTGTTATGGAATCTTTTCCAGTGCAAATACGAGTAACTGGACCTTCAATGGTCATTGAAGAACTTCAAAAAATGCCAAGAATAATTTCCCCAAGTTTCAAATGAAAGGCGCACATAACAAACAAGGATAAGTCGCGCGGCTGAGCCGCGACTTTATCATCTGGTTGAACAAGCCCGACAGTTGTTTGTTTGTACTTATCTATAGCAGATATCGAGTTTTTGATTTTGAAAAATAGTGCCATCCTCGTGGATGGCACTGAATCTTAAACAAGCGTATCTCTCGCCCTGTTCAGGCGATTTTTTAAACGGGTTTATTCAATTATTATTCAGTTTCTCCTCTGTTAACGCATGGCAGTGGAAAATCCTTTATAAGTTAAGAGAAGTTAAGAGGACATCCAAGTTAAGAAAATGACAAAATATGAGATTATTTTTTGATGTCGTTGTTCTCTTTCGGTGAAATTTTGACTGAATTGTGAATATTGCGAGAGGGGCGGTACTTCAAAGCCGAAAATCAAGAATCATACCCAAGCGTGTCTCTCAGCGAAGGCTGATAGTAACGATTTCGTGTAGAAATTGAGTTTTCGTCAGGAAGGAAGGTATTGCTTACAGCCATTAATCCCCGGCGTTCGTTTGTAGCCGAGACTTTTGCAAACTTGTTTAAGCTTTTCGACTGAACCGACAAGACCTTTAAAGGGGCTTTCGAAGTTTTTGGTAAGGTATAACCAGTGTTTGGTTTCGATGTTTAATCGATTCAATATTGGTGGTGTATTCTTGGGAATTGTCTCTCGCTTGTCATCGCGGAGTATTCGGCCTGTCCAGTCAACCAGTTCCAGGTAGTCTGTTAACCGAAAGGGTAGCCCTTTTGGCATGTCTTCTTTGGGATTACCGGCAAAAATGAGTAGTTGTTTTTCTTGTTGCTGAGGGTGATTGGGCTGTGCAGCTGTTTTTGCCTTGTTCAGGCGTTTCTGGATACTGGTGTGGTCAGATTCTTCTGGAGTGTTGGCTATGCCTGCACGAACAGGATTAAGGTCTATATAGGCCATACAGGCCGCCAAGGCTGGCTCATCCAATAACGCTTGTGACTTGAAGCGCCCTTCCCAAAAACGACCTGTGCAGTCGTCTTCTTTATTGGCTTTACGGGCGATCGTTTCATTCAAAATACGCATGAACCAACTGATATTCATCAAGCGCAGTCGCCATTCTTCGGTGTTTTTATTCAACAACGTCTGCTGAGCTGTACTCAGCTCTTCACCCTGAGAAAAGCGTTGAGAGAAGAGAGTGCCTGAAAACAACTGATGCCAGTGCTCAATAACTTCGACCTGACTCCAACTTTCGGCTTTTTCACGATCAATATGAAACACCACATGATAGTGATTAGACATGATGGCATAAGCACCAATATTTACAGCAAAGATGCTTGCCAAGTCTAGCAGTTTATCTTCTACCCATTGCCGACGATGTTCATAATTGTTACCGGTTGTTTTATCGCTTCCACAGAGAAAAGCGCGTCGAACGCAACGAGATACGCAGTGATAGTAGGGTGTGGCCTCAAGCGAGACTTGAGCATAGCGGGGTTTAGGCATGGTTAACTCCTTTTAACCGGTGTCATTCTTTTGATTGGCGATATTGAGCTTGCACCTTTGGCTTGTCAATAGGTAAAGTGGGTGTCCGGTTTATCAGGTGTCCGGTTTATCAATCTTCTACCCATTGTCGACGATGTTCATAATTGTTACCGGTTGCTTTATCGCTACCACAGAGAAAAGCGCGTCGAACGCAACGAGATACGCAGTGATAGTAGGGTGTAACCTCAAGCGAGACTTGAGCATAGCGGGGTTTAGGCATGGTTAACTCCTTTTAACCAGTGTCATTCTTTTGAATGGAGATATTGAACTTGCACATTTGGCTTGTCAATAGGTAAAGTGGGTGTCCGTTTTATCGTTCAAAAGAACTTGTTGAAAGCTATTCACAATATAGCAGTGAAACAGATAAAAAATTATTAAAATTAAAAACAGAATTAGAACTTCTTGGTGGGTTTGGTTTTAATAGTTTAAATCGAGTTTTTAATGAACAGCTAGTCTTTTTATATGAATTACATGGTGCGTATTACAAGGATTTTTCAGAAATAAAAGAGAAGTTAAGCAATGAAGAATTTCAAAATGCAAAAAAATTCTGTGAACATAAAATCTAACAAAACGCTCAAGAGGGATTTCGAGAACACGCACTTTTTTTGCAAAGAGCGAAAAAAAACCGCCTGTTCTTGAAACCCCTTAGCTTTGCGTTAGAGCGCCAAGCAAAGCTTGGTGTACCTTGCAGGGTGCAAGTCCCTGTCCGGAAAGGTCTAGCCCACCACCGGTATCGAGTGTTGCGTCTGAGGCGGAGCGGGTGAAATCCTGTGAACAATCCAGATGAAGCGTACACAGAGAAATTTGCAGGCCGTAGGGGTAACCGTATACCCTGAGAGTTGGTACAGCTTCGAAATGCAAGTTGAGGTTGGCGAGGGTTTTAACGTCCCCGAAGCCAAAATGAATCATCCGATAAAAGGCGAGGATGTGAATGGCCTCCGGAGTCATCAGACTGTGGCATGTAAGTAGAGGTATACACAAGAACTTGGGAAGCCTCATATATTGTCTTAGAGAATGTTGGTTAGCATTGTTAGCGTTAGAGACACGAAAGGTACAGCCGGACACGGTACTGGGCGCAGATGTGAAACCAGCAAAGGAATTTAAGATCTACTGGTGAAGAACTGTAAAAAGGGAACCCATTAGCTATGAGGTGGCGGATCAAGCGTAGTACTCTGAGCAAGGGAAAGCCTTGTACATGGGGAAGGACTTGACGGGAGCACGTAGCCGGCAAAGAAACTTATACCGAACATGATGATTCGGAAGATATAAGCAAAACTCACTGCGGGGAATAGTCATTTGATTGGAATAGCAATCAGTACGGAAACGAGTGTAACCGAGGAGCCCCGTGAGGGAAAACTTCATGCGGGGATCTGTGCGGGGGGCGCCGAGTGATCGGCGTTCCTACCGTGTCTACCAATAAGGAATTAACTTAGGAAAAAATGAAATTCTTTACATTTTTTATTTTGTTAGTGATTTCTATCAACTTGCATGCGGAAGAGAAAAAGATTGAAGATCGTTACACGTTAAACAACATTAAGGGTTCAATACTCATTGAATCAGCTGACGGTAAAGTGAAGTATCAACATAACGTTAATAATAAAGAAAGCTTCATACCTGCTTCTACCTTTAAAATTCCTAATACTCTTATCATATTAGAAGAAGGCTTAATTAAAGATCAATTTGAGGTCATTAAATGGGATGGTAAAGAACGAAAATATGCACCATGGAATAAAGATCAAACACTTAAAAGTGCTTTTCAATATTCATGTGTATGGTGTTATCAGCGTTATGCAAAGCGAGTAGGTGATAAAAAATATCATACGTATTTACGTAAATTTGATTATGGAAACCATTTGACAGGTAGTGATGTAGCTCGTTTTTGGTTAGATGGTGAACTAAGAATCTCTGTTAAAGAGCAAATCAACTTTTTGCGTAAAGTACATGCTGAAGAACTCCCCATACAAAAGGAGCATATCAAAACGCTTAAAGGCATAATGCTGTCTGAAGATCATATAAACCATAAAATTTGGTCAAAAACAGGATGGTCAGGAAAAGATGGTTGGTATGTGGGTTATCTGGTCACTGATAATCAAACATGGTTTTTTGCTAATCATATTGAAATAAATAAAAATTCAGATTTGGAGTTCCGTAAAAAACTCACAATGGAAGCACTTAAAATTTTAAATGTTATTCAATAGTGACAGGTATAACAAGGCAAATTAACATGGACACAAAACTGCGTCGTTCCTCCTTGTTTTGTGCCAGTTATTTGCGACGTTAGGCCATTTTAGTGTCATATTCAGCATTATGGTCGATTTTCTCTAATTAGTATTCCATATTTATTGATTTATTACACCTAATTGACTAGAATATGGAAAACTAATGGAGCTTAATATGAATTCTGCAATCAGCTATATCATTGATCGACAATATGACATCGTTAACTCGGCTCCAGAGCCTTTGCCAATACCTAAATTTTCAACTTATGCTATATGTAATTTAAGAGGTGGTATTGGAAAAACTAGCCTAAGCTTTAATTTATCTTATGAAGCTGATGATTGCTTGGCCGTTGATACTTGCCCACAAGGTAATCTATCGTATTTTTATGACAATCTTTATTTTCAAAATAATACAACTACGGTAAAGGATCTAATTTTACCGTATATGCTTCCAGGCTTAGGTAAAGCATCTAGAGTAGCGAAAAGAGTATCCGCCTCCAATCTTCATTTCTCACAAAAACACACATTCTATGTTGCATCAACAAGTGACCTGTACACTTTACCATCCCAAATGTCGACAGCCATAAATCAGGCAAAATCAATATCGGGGCCTCAACAAGCTGTAGCTATCGACTCTATGTTGTATTCGCTAAGAAATGAAATTAAGAGGGAGATGACGGAGACAGAAACTAAAAAATGCTTGATTGATACGTCACCATTTTTTTCTGGTGCTACTCACTTAGCATGGCATGCAACTGACGCTATAATTGTTCCCGTACGTACAGATCAGCAATCTATCAATTCTCTTAATTTGTTGTTAGATACTTTATCTAATCCCGCTAGCGAATTTCGGAGAGAAATGCCTAGTGATGGGCATACACCAAAAATTCAAATGGTTGTACTAACACACTGTGCGTGGTCAACAGCAGGGGGGGCTAGAAACATACCAAATCAGCAGACAAAAGTTTATGTGGAAAAGGTTCGGGATATTGTTAATCGCAACATCCAGCATTTTACAACCGATAATCCTGATAATCATATAATACTACTGGATGACTTTTTAGGTAGTGGCCGTATTTCTAGTGCGCTTTCTAAACCTATCTCTGTTCTTGAAGCGGGTGACACAATGCGCATTAACAGGGTTAGAACTACTGTGAATGAATCTGTGGAAAAGATTAAAGCTGAGTTGAAATATATAAGCGCATCAATATGGTAGGTAAGGCGTTAGTCAGATAGAGTCTGTGAAATCGGTCTGGCCTAACAAAACAATTATTGTGCCGAGATAAATTCGGAGCCTCGGGATTCTAACGGAAGAGATGAAAGTGGTTAGTGTTACCCAGTGGGTGCGTATTGAAAGATACAATTCCTACCTGCCTAAAGTCTAGCCGACAGGGCAGTAGTGAAACCTGAGGGCAAGCCCGGCAACGGGAGTCCGAAGCCAGGTGGATCAAGAACAGAGGGTCAGTATTGAGTCCCGAAAAATGTATAGTTGTGGTCAGTGGATAAACTCAGCAACACATGTGCTGTTGAGGGAAAGCCGACAGATTTGATTTTCTGGAAGGCAGCAGACCTTGATGTGTCATGGTAAGCATTGAGGTCACCACCGGGATCTGAGACCTGGTCATCTGTTCATAGGGGTAGCCCGGGAACTCGGGAGGGCCGAAAGTTTCCCTGTTAAACCGGCTTAACAGGACACCCAGTTTAGAAAGTTTAAAAAACCACATGTTAATCATATGCTTAGTATCAACTTTATCGAATTATTTTCATTCCTTAACTTGGGTGTCCGATTTAGCCTTCCGATTTAGCCTCTCGATTTAGCCTCTGTAGGCGGTTACATCTAGCATGGAACACAAACATATCGTTATTAATGAAAAGCTGCCAAAA
Organism: Ectothiorhodospiraceae bacterium; assembly: GCA_002401775.2. Classification (GTDB taxonomy): domain Bacteria; phylum Pseudomonadota; class Gammaproteobacteria; order SZUA-152; family SZUA-152; genus SZUA-152. Next base: position 1,967 of record NVUB02000046.1, on the reverse strand, counting down.
CATTATTAGAATAATGCTTTCTAAACCACCAAGGACATATGCAGTCCTGTCAATTTAAGTCACGATCCCACACAATTCTCTGAAGGTTTTTTTGAATGACCTGAGAACCCTACTTCCAACCTTCCGGGGGAATAGAGTTTTCCTCGCAAGATTTACGCCAATTAATATGACGTAAATAACATGTTCACCTATTTCTAAATTCCCAAGAATAAAACCAAATTGCATTTGTTTATCACGTGAATATTTCACATTTAATGCACGCAATATTTCACGGAAAAATATCCCCCGTGATGAGATAAAGATAGTGCTTCTTACGAAGTAAGCAGTCTTGATTACAAGGGAATGTGTATTCGCAGAAGCGGCTGGCAAAAACACCACTGCTAGTCGAGATATATCATTTAATGGCAACATAAGGAGATTCATCATGACTACATTAAAGCTGTTTATTTTAACTTGCTCAACGCTTGCTACATGCACAGTATACGGCGCTACTCCAGAAGAAATCCGTAAAGATTTCGAGCAGATTCCGGGAATTAACATCCCGGCCATTCCGGGCATTGATGACATCATCAGAGCCAACCCCCCGCAGGAAGAGGCCGATGTTGAAAAGTACACCTCCGGTGCCCATTTTTTCAAACAAGCACTGACGAGTACTAAACCGCGCATCACTTCATCCGAGAAGTTCATTACACTGCCGGGCGCACAGACTAGAATTCGTGTTCCAGCAGGCACAAACGCCTTGGTTAATGTGGCCCTCACCGCGGAATCCAGCTGCTCCGAACGCTATAGTACGGCACCGAACTGGTGTGAGGTACGTATTCTGGTTGACGGGGTTGAAGCTGCCCCTGCGGCATCGAGCTATCCGCCCGACACCTTTGCGTTCGACAGCACCGATAGCGGTTCCGAAACAAGTACCTCCTGGGAGGCTCATGCGATGGACCGTCACCGTTGTGTATTCAATGCTAGTAACACTACCGACAAAGTGGTGCCTGTAGAAGTGCAATGGCGAGTCACCAATTTCGACGGTGCAAATGCACCACAATTTTGGCTCGACGACTACAGTCTGACGATTCAATTGGCAAAGGGATGCGAGAAAAAGCAGATAAAACTAACGAACTAGAAAATCTAAAGGATAAAGGTGTAAAGCGTAACACCCACCACTCTGCGGGCTAAAAAAGGATGGATTTTCACCGTAGTCGTAGAGTGGTGGCACTAGAATAGAATCACATAACAAACAAGGATAAGTCGCGCGGCTGAGCCGCGACTTTATCATCTGGTTGAACAAGCCCGCCAGTCGTTTGTTTGTACTTATCTATAGCAAATATCGGGATTTTTATTTTGAAGAATAGTACCATCCTTACGGATGGCACTGAATCTTAAGCAAGCGTATCCCTCGCCCTGATCAGGCGATTTTTCAAACGGGGTTATTCAATCATTTTTCAGTTTTCCCTCTGTTAATGCATGAAGGTGAAAAGTGCTTTATTGCGTTAACCTGCTCGCCAGGCAGGAGGAATAAACGCAATGATGGCCATTGGGTTACCGCAGTGTTTGCAAACAAGCGCAGGCCTTTTAGCCTTTATTACGGTGGGCAAAAAAACCTTTAACAATAATTGTATTCGTCGCAATGTGATTTTGGCGTTGCCGTGTAAAACGGGCTTAACAGGACACCCGAGGCTTAACAGAGGCTTAACAGAGAGGCTTAACAGAGAGGCTTAACAGGACACCCAGTTTAGGAGGTTTAAAAAACTACATGTCAATCATATGCTTAGCATCAACCTTATCGGATTTTTTTCATTCCTTAACTTGGGTGTCCGATTTAGATGTTTAATGAAGGTAGGATTGTAGTGGCATACTAAATTTGGCCACCAAATTAAAGGTGATATTATACATCATCATTAATAAAGGTAGGTACATGACTAAACATTTCAAACCTGAATTTAGACAAGAAGTTGCAGAACTCGTTGTCG
>NVUB02000045.1 GCA_002401775.2 Ectothiorhodospiraceae bacterium | reverse complement strand
CGACTCGAACAGCGCCATCATGAGAAGCTCAAGACTCTGAGCATCTTAGTCAACAGCTCTAAAATGTGAACATAACCATGTTATGCATTCCATCTAGTCAGTTAACCGCGCAGACACCCACAAGAGAATAATTAATGCTCTGGATTCCCGTTACGCTCGCGGCTGCGTTCCTGCAGAACATCCGTTCTGCGCTGCAGAAGATCCTCAAGTCACAGCTGTCGGACATGGGTGCAACCTATGTCCGATTTGTCTACGCGTGGCCCTTCGCCATCGCTTTCCTCGCGTTGCTGGTCTTGGGCTTTGATATCTCCATGCCGCGTGCCAATCTGGCATTCGTACTGTGGGTCATCGCCGCCTCAGTTTCACAAATTATTAATACGTTCCTTCTGCTGTGGCTTTTTTCATTTTCAAACTTTGCCGTGGGCACCGCCTACTCCAAGACCGAAGTGGTACAGGTCGCTATGCTGGAGCTGATCTTGCTGGATCAGACCACTAGTTGGATTGGGGCTGGCGCCATCGTGCTTTCGACTATCGGGGTACTCGTGATCTCTGCTGGGAAAGCCAAGTTGAGCCCGGCGAACCTAGCGCGGGGCTTGGGCCAGAAAAGCACCTTAATCGGGCTGACCTGCGGTCTTGTTCTCGGCGCCTCTGCCGTCTTATTCCGGGGCGCTACCCTGGCACTGGAACACGAGTCAGTCCTTGCCAAGGCGGCCTACACGGCGGCGGTCGCTACCGTACTGCAAACCGGCATCATGACGGTGTGGCTAGGGCTCCGAGAACCTGGCCAAATTACACTGGTCATGCGCCAATGGCGCACGGCAGGTGCCGTTGGCTTCGTTGGCTGGTTGGGCTCCCTCGGATGGTTCACCGCATTCGCTCTGACCAACGCAGCCTACGTCCGTGCATTGGGTCAGATCGAACTGGTTTTTTCCTACCTCTCTGCGGTCTTCTTTTTTCGAGAGCGCGTCACTCGAATCGAAGTGATCGGTATCGCGATCCTGGTATTGGGAATTGTGACTTTGGTGCTTGAACGTGGCCAGGGTTAACACCACTTGGCCCCTTCCACCATCCGTTAAATCACTAACGACCATTAATTAGCGCGCACCGGCCCCCACAGTCCATCAGAACAACGCGATCATACCCAGGCCAATGACCGTCACACCAACACTGCACTGCCCAAGCAGTAACCCATCCATTCGAGGAATATCCAAATGAATACCCATCGTAACCCTGATCACTCTCAGCACTATCTTGGGAAAGTGAACGGGCTGGTTCTCGATTGGAGCGGAACAACGGCAGATGCTTACGTCCTCGCGCCCGCAGTGGTTTTCGTTGAGGTCTTCAAACGACAGGGGATCGAAATCAGCATGTCCGAAGCCCGGGGGCCAATGGGCCTGCGCAAGGACCTGCATATTAAAGCATTGACGGAGGAGCCCACCATACGAGAGCGCTGGAGCCGCGTACACGGTGGCCAGCCCAATCAGAAGGACGTCGACCGAATGTTTGAGGATTTCGTCCCATTGCAGCTTAATTGCCTTAGCGACTACACAACTTTGCTACCACATGTTGCAGACGTCACACAGCAACTGCAAAGAGAGGGAATCAAGATTGGATCGTCGACTGGCTTCGTGCGTAGCATGGTCGACATACTCGAAGCCGATGCAAAGAAACAGGGCTATACGCCAGATGCCTCGGTCGCCGGCGACGATGTCATCCATGGTGTGCGACCTAAGCCTTTCATGTTGTATCGCAATCTTGATCTGATGGACGTGCATCCCATTCAGTCTGTTGTCAAAATAGACGACACCACCTCGGGTGTGGGCGAAGCCCTAGAAGCGGGTTGCTGGGGTTGGTGGCCAAATTTAGTATGCCACTACAAGGCTCGTTACATTTTAGACAGGGAGGCCCATCAAAACGATGCTTCTTCGACCCGTCTGGATGCAGTGCCCAAATTTTGGCCCAGCGTTTATTACAACCTGTGGCTTTAATGATTTCATTCATTGCAGTTAGTTTATCTCGTCTTGCTAGCTCACGGAGACGAGATTCTTCGCTAGAACTAAGTTCAGCGAACTCCGGGATTTTAGTGCGACAGCTAGCACAGACTTCGCCCTTATCAGGGAAATCAGAATCTCCCACCTTATTAAGATCTTCTCGTGTGTACTTATTGCTCATTGTTTCGCAAATAACGCTGATGCTAAGCGGCGTGTCTTTTACGTCCGCTTTAGCACTTTTTAGCTGATTTATCTACAAGCTTGCCATCGATAAATTTATGCAAAATACTAGAAACAAACGTTTGATAAGGCATACCCTCCATTAATGCCTTAGCTTGCAAGGAGCGAAGATCTCTGGATGATAGCCTAATATTTATACGGGCATCTTTTTTAAATGTTGCCTCAGCAACAGATACATGGCGTTTTATTTGTTGTTTTTCTGTTTTGGACTTTTTAAGTTTCCCTGATTCAAATGCTTCAAGAATTTCTTTTTCGTATGAGTCTAATTTAGTCATTGTCATCACCTATATATTGCTTTGTCGCTTTTCGACTAGGAATAATTGTTTTGAGAAATATTTGTTCCTTATCTTCAACATATGGAACTAAATAGGCGTAATCTTCGATTAAAACAACAGAAACTTTTTGATTAGGATATTTTTTGGTATTTGGATGGTCGTAAACCGCGACTTCATTCCCTAATTGAATATTAAGGACTATTTCTTCAAATGAGACGCCTCGCTCTTTTTGAAGTAATTCATTTTTTTCCGGATTCCAAGAATATACCTTCATTTGGGAAGATTAGCACAACGTGTGCATTTTGTCATCTTTTTCAGCTAACGTTTAATGTACCCCAATCTGTCGGCTATCACCGCTCTGGGCTTGTGTAACATTTCTGCCAGACCTCCTGACAGGTCTAAATCTTCCTACAAAACCACCGAACAATCAATCACTTACCCTTAGGTAGTATTACCAATTTTCTAACCCTCTAACTCTACACGGGATATGAGAATGGGAAATAAGACATTTTGTCGGCTATCACTCAAATTTAGGGGTGACTATTTTTATAAAAATTAATTTTTTATCCTAAAAATTTCTATAATATCAATACTTTATCTTCGGTACAGGCTCTTATTTCTCTCGTAATATCGGGCTCTAACGTAAGATATGGGTTGGAGAATTACCCCAACATCCGTAAATATTTTGATTGTTTTATTTCTCTAGATTAACGACTGTATAAATTAGGCTATGTTTGCGTTTACTGTTCGTGCTGGCATCATAATCATCAACTCAATGAGTTACGGGGCAAGCATATGTTGCGTAAAGATTTCAAAAATGTGTTATCCAGCCTAGAATTACTCACTCATTTTCAAATGCAAAAATTACTGACACAGGTTAGGGATGATTCTGGTAATTCCAGCATCAAACTTGTCGAATCTGCCTCTCAAGATAACAACGTATATCCACATTACGGGGTCTTCTTTGGCCCGTTTATGGCACAAAGAATTATGGTTCCCATATTCCCAATGCCTACAGGACGGCATTGGCGTAAAAAATTAGCGATATCATGCGGGATAAGCAAAAGTACATCCTTTAGGTGGAGACACCAATGTCATTAAGTTAAGCCGCCTATTCTAGTTGTTGTAGGCTGATGTGAGTGCGTATATTCCAGAATATCGCCCATTTTGTTGGGGTTCCTGCGTCACCGCCAATCTACAATACAACGTACTTTTGTTAACTTAATGGCATTGGTGGAGACACCGTTTTTTAGTTGGCCCACTCAGGACAAGGCTACAAAAAAATGGTTGGAATTGTTGTGGCGGATGAAACCTTCTTTACTGAGTCCTGCAAGGGTAGTAGACACTTGACGCATTAAGAGCCTAGAAAAAGAGGGGAATATTCAAAATAACGTAAAGGGGAACGAGTGCCCGTTTTAATGGTGCGAGACCGGTCAGGAACAGTTGCAGATTTTGTATAAAGGTATGTAATCTACAGTTACTAATGAATCAGTAGAAAAATATAGCACTGAGTCGCCATGGTGCTAATGATGTAAAGATATTTTTTT
>NVUB02000044.1 GCA_002401775.2 Ectothiorhodospiraceae bacterium | reverse complement strand
TGCAGTATGAATGCGGCAATGAACGCCTTGCCCATCTTCACCAGATAGAACAGAAGGCCAATGACCTGAGTGCCAAACAGTTAGGGGCATTGTCGAAGACTGATGTAGAATCCATTGAAAAGGCTAAAGAAAAAATGAGAAACAGCGAAGGTCGTCGTCGCGCCGAAAACTACTTAAAACAGCAAAAATCGCAATTCAGAACAAAAACACGCAACAGGGAATATGGTCCCTATGAGCCGTATTTATAAATGAAGGGTGTTTGATAAGAGTAGTTCAGCACACAGTATTTTATACTAGACCTGTTTTGGAATATGTAATAGATTTTCTGAATGGCTAAATGAAATATTACTTTGCACGACCCAAAGCAGACTCTCATAAAAGATGTTCTCTCGCATAGGTTATTAATCTGAATTTTTGCCTACCCTATTGATATACATACTAATTTTTGCCAAGGAAGAAAAATGAAAATAGCATACTTTGAAATTCAGAATTTTAGAAAGCTAAAATCATGTAGGTTAGAGCTTGGAAACAAAGAAACAGTGCTAGTTGGGGCGAATAATAGTGGGAAAACATCCGCCATGGAGGCTCTGATTCTCTTTTTAAAAAAGGATAAGAACAAAGAAATTTCGACAACTGATTTTACCCTCTCTAATTGGATAAGACTTAATCAAATAGGCAAGGAGTGGCTTCAATCTGATGTATGTGACTTTAAACAATCGGCTCAACTAGAACAACTGGGAGAGGCAGACTTACCAAGCCTTTACATAGAGGAATGGCGCACTGACTTGCCAGCAATTGATCTCTGGCTAGAGGTTAAAGACTCCGAAATTCATTATGTGAGCCACCTCATTCCAACCCTTGCATGGACTGGTGGAAAAATTGGTGTTCGTCTGATTCTTGAGCCTAAAGTAAATAGCGATCAGCAAATTGAAACACTCTATAGTGATTTTAGGCAAGCTTATAATGCCGCAGAGCAGGCTATAGCTACTGCTAAAGAACAAGAGGATGCTCAATTACAAGAAGGTGAAAAACCTCGGAAACCGCCTAAACTGTGGCCACAAACCATGAGGGAGTTTCTGGACAAAAAACTACATACATATTTTACCGTAAATGCATATCTTCTTGATCCATCAAAATTGGAAAATCCTGAAAGTGGTGTTGCTCAGGTGCAAGTGCTTCCAGAAAATACATTTCCAATCACTCAGAATCCCTTTGACGGTTTATTTAAAGTAGATGTTATTAATGCTCAGAGGGGGTTTTCTGACGTAAACTCTTCAGAAGTTCACAGTGCCGGTATAGCATCACTCTCCTCTCAATTCCGTAGCTACTATGATAATCACTTAAATCCTTCGGAATTTCCTGAAGCAAAAGATATAGAGGCATTATCTGTAATAAGTGAGGCCAAAGAAAAATTTGATGAAAAGTTAGAATTTAGTTTTAAGTCAGCCATTTCTGAATTGGAAGACCTTGGGTATCCCGGATTTGTAGATCCTAAGATCATAATAACCAGCCATGTTAATCCTATTGAGGGTCTAGATCATGAATCTGCTGTCCAATTTAGTGTTGGCTCTACTGAAAAAGGTCAGATGCCACTTACGCTGCCAGAAAAATATAATGGTCTGGGTTATCAAAATCTAGTATCGATGGTGTTTAAGCTCATTCGTTTCAGGGATGAGTGGATGCGATTTGGTAAGGCAGATAAACGGTTAGAAAAAAAGGATGTTGTTTTAGAGCCTCTTCATCTTGTTTTGATTGAGGAGCCTGAAGCCCACTTGCACGCTCAAGTTCAACAAGTTTTCATCAAAAATGCTTACAATGTTCTTAGAAAAAGAAAAGAGTTAGGTAATGAGGATAAGTTTACAACTCAAATGGTTGTTAGCACCCATTCCAGCCACATTGCACATGAAGTAGATTTTTCTGATTTACGTTATTTTCAACGAAATACTGTTACCGATAAGAATGACGTACCTTGTGCTTCTCTGGTAAATCTTTCCGAGACATTTGGAGATGGCACTGATACCTCAAAATTTGTTACTAGATATTTGAAAACTACTCATTGTGATCTTTTCTTTGCAGATGCGGTTATCTTGGTGGAAGGGCCTGCTGAGCGTATGTTAGTTCCATATTTTATCAAGAATGATTATCCAGAACTAAATTCCCGCTACGTCACCATTTTGGAAATTGGGGGAAGTCATGCTCATAGGTTGAAGCCTCTTGTTGAGAAGATAGGAATATTTTGTTTAGTCATCACCGACCTAGACTCTGTGGAAAAGCTCGATAAAGGGAAAGCCGTCAAGAAACAACCAGAACGTATAAAAACATATCAGACAAGTAATGATACGTTAAAAACATGGTGTCCCTGCAAGATTAACCTTATCGAGGTAATGGAACTCCCATACTCTGAAAAAGAAACGGAAAATGGCTTGATCCGAGTCGCCTATCAATATCCTATTTCAGTTGCCTTTAAGGAAGGTGGTAAGGAAGTTGAAGTTATTCCCTACACCTTTGAGGATGCACTTGCCCTTTCCAATGTTGAGTTATTTCGAGGCTTGGACATAAATAAAGGACTATTGAAAAAGATGAAGGAAGCTCTTGCTTTAGACGATATTCAGGCCGCTTCTAAGTCAATGTTTGAAACGCTAGGGAAGTCAGCTAAGAAAGCAGAAATGGCTTTAGAATTGCTGTACCTAAAAGAACCCTCAGAATTATCGACACCCCGATACATTTCTGAAGGTTTGCTGTGGTTACAACAAAAACTTGATAACAAAAAAAATGTCCGTATTAAGGGTGAGATAACAGGTAACGGTGAAGTCGATGGAGAATAATCTTTCTGGTGTCGATGAGGAAATATACTCTTGCCTGAGTCTTGGTAATCCTAAAAGTTTCTTCTTATTTGCAGGCGCAGGGTCAGGGAAGACGGGGTCTTTAGTTCGGGTTCTTCAAAGATTCCGTAATGAAAATATTAAAGAACTGCGTTTGAATGGTCAAAAAGTTGCAATTATTACTTATACGAATGCCGCATGTGATGAGATTAAAAGGCGGTTGGAATTCGATTCTTCTTTTGTGGTATCTACTATTCATAGCTTTTGCTGGGAGTTAATACGGCCATTTCAGGTAGATATAAGAGAGTGGCTTGATAATAACCTCAGGGATGAGCTGGGTGATTTAGAGTTGTCTCAGTCAAAGGCAAGAGGAAGGAATAAAACATTTATTGATCGTGAGAAAAAAATCCTTACGAAACGAAAAAGGCTAGAAAGTTTACGTGAAATTAGGGGGTTCACATATAGTCCAAATGGTACTAACAGCAATCGCGATTCTCTAAATCATGCGGAAGTTATAAAAATAGCATCAGAATTCCTGAGTTCTAAGAATCTGATGCAAAGAATACTTATCAGGAAATATCCCATATTGTTGGTCGATGAAAGTCAGGATACAAAAAAAAAATTGATTGAGGCTTTGTTTACAATTCAATCTACCTTTTCGGACGAATTCTCTCTTGGATTATTCGGCGATACTATGCAGCGCATTTATACCGATGGTAAAAGGGACTTGGGTGAAAACCTTCCTGATGACTGGGTTAAGCCGATAAAAAATATTAACTATAGATGCTCTAAGCGGGTTATTACTTTAATTAATAAAATCAGGGGGAATCAGCCGCAGGAACCAGGTGACAAAAACGAAGATGGGATTGTTCGGCTTTTTATTGTAGATTCAACTTCGACTGACAATAAGATAGAAACTGAGAAGAAAATTTCCGACCAAATGGCAGGTTGTACTGATGACGCTAGTTGGAAAGACCTTGAAAAAGTTAAAATATTAACACTTGAACATAAAATGTCAGCTAAGAGAGGTGGTTTTTTGGAGTTTTTCCAGCCTCTTTATGATATGAAAAAAAATCAGACAGGCTTGATAGATGGAACTATGAATGGCATGCCATTCTTTATTAAAAAGTTACTTCCATTGGTGAAGGCGATTTTAACTAATGATGATTTTAAAGTCGCCGATTTGATGAGAAATAACTCACCATTGTTAGATAAGAATATATTACGTGGCAGTCAAGAACAGTTAGCTCAGATTACAAAGGCTAAGAAGGCGGTGCAAGAGATTCACACTATGTGGTCAGAGGAAGTTAATCCCCTCCTGCTAGATATTGTTAAGAAAGTCTATGACCTTAAAATATTGAATATTCCAGATGTTCTTCTCCCTATTATGCAGCGTACTGATGAGTACTTAGATGCGCCTGATGACGAAGAGAGTGATAGAAATACTGATGTAGATGCATGGGATATTGCTTTACAGTCTCCCTTTGATCAGTTAGTTGCTTATGATGAATACATTTCTGATAAGTCTAGGTTCGGTACTCACCAAGGAATAAAAGGGCTAGAATTTCCTCGAGTCATGGTGGTACTGGATGATGATGAAGCTGGTGGATTCCTTTTTAGCTATGAGAAATTGTTGGGTGCGAAAGAACTGAGTGATACCGATAAAAAAAATGAGAGAGAGGGGAAAGATTCTGCGATAGCAAGAACTCAAAGGCTTTTTTATGTGACCTGTAGTAGGTCAAAGAAAAGCTTAGCTGTAGTGGCATACACTGAAAATCCTACCGCAGTAAAGAAATTCGCGATTTCTGAAGGATGGTTTGATGAAGCGGAGATTATAGATGATTTTGTGTGACTCTAGGCACTAGAAATGTTGGTGAAAAAACAGTCTAAAATAGCGATTGGTTTCATCTGATATTTCTTAATGTTTTCTTATAGCTGATACATGACTGTTGTATAGGCGTATTTTTTTGTGCCAAGTTCAATTTATGCATCGTCTGATATTAGGTGCGACATATATCAATCAAGGAAATTTTAATATGCAAGTTTCTGTTGCGAATTTAAATGTGGTTACGCATCCATATCTGCAATGCTCGAACTGCAATATCGCTATGAAATCAGGTTTAGAATTCTATAGTGGTGAAAGCTTATTCCCGCCAGAACAATCTGGTTGGAAGGCGAAGGAGCAATATTGGGGGCATATTATTTTATGTTTGTGTCCTGATTGTGATGCGAGGCTTTATGCTTTTGAAATATCTGTCTTATCTCACCCTATCAAGGGCAAGACGTTTGCTAATGATAATGACTACAGTGAGCAATTAGTCGAAACGAAGTTAGTGGAGGCTGGCTTGTGGGAATGGCTTATTGATAGGCATATCAACGTGAAATTTGAAGATGGCGCAGGACACGACTATGCAAGTCAGTCTATGCCAAGTATTGATGTGCATACAATCGGTTTGTTCATCTAAGGCGAAGATATATTCAAGACGGAAGAAAACGCGAAAAAAATGTTTCAGCTATTTTTCCCCTATATCAAACATATTCAGGGTTTGAGGCAAGCTATGCCATCCAGCTTTCCCTAGACTAATTTCATTTGATGTAATAAGTTTTCTGTATAGTTAGTGCCCATCCAGAAATGAGGATTTTCCCGGCATAAGTATTTTATTAGAGATCATAAGTTTTATAATTTAACTCTTTAGGAAATATTATATTATCCTCATTACCATTGTTTATTTATTAACCAATTTCCCTGGGCTCAAGGCGTGACTGAGCCTTGAGCATACGCTTAATCAAATTTTTTCTTCAACTCAAACAGGAAGGAAGCGTTATCCTGATTGTTGTCGTGCCATTCTTATTAAGTTATAGCTGAGTACTGATGACCAGACAAATGCTTTAAAGCCATCATAGCCTTTCCATTTTGCTTTTCCTGCGCCGAAGGCTCTTTTTAATTCAGAAATATTCCCTTCAACACCAGCTCGGAAGTTTCGTAACTTTTTAAATGTTTTTGTTTTTACACCCATCGATTGAAGTGTTATCCCAACGCGTTTATGAAATACCACGTGCTTGAGGCCCATTGACCTTCCTTCATGAACATTATTTTTACTGGCATATCCGCCATCACATACAGATGACTCAGGTAACTTATTGTAAGTATTTTCGTGTGCTTTTAGTACAGGTAAGAAGAGGTCTTTATCTGCCGGGTTTCCCTCTTCAATTGAAAAATATGTGATGAATCCATTTTTTTCAGTACTTAAATTTACTTTATGCCCATACCTCACCTCACGAAAACCTTTAACGATTATGTCTGTATGATCTTCAAAAATACTGACAATTTTTTCGCTAGAGTCGACTTTATCTTTATCTATTACGCGGCGCTGTGTTTGATTCATTATTTTCTGCATAAGTGCTTTATAATGTTCAACGTCATTAATCCATTTTTGGGTTTTTGGTGTTATTTTAGCTTCGCTCTTGACCTTTTCAAGGGCGCTATCCGCTTGCTTTAATACAACCCGAGTTAGGATCAACAGTTTTGGGTAAAGCATTTCTTTTACCGAATTTTTAGCGTTAAATATGGAAAATGCTAATGATTTAGAGGATTTTCTTTTATCGGTAAACCGTATTTTTACGCCCGTTTGAAACTTAGCCTTTGTAAAATACCGGCTTAATACTCTCACGCTATCATTTAATAACTGGCTGTCACTGGGTGGCGTTATATTGCTATCTACAATTGTACTGTCTATCCGAATTTTTTCTAAATTCATACTGCCTTTTTCAATCCAGTTTTTCGACAGTTGTTTATAAATTGCTTCTAATGTTTCTGGCTTGATGCTTCGAATCGTTGACTGTAATCCTGATCTGCTCGGCGATACACCATCAGATAATCGTGCAAATGTACGGTACGTCATTGAGTCGGTTAAATGGAAAACCAGCTGCTCATAGCTGATACCTAACTGCTGTTTAAGTAATAAGCATCGAAATACACTTTCAACACTTAAACCATTACGTCCGGCTTTCTTTGTCGATGAATTGATTAAATCTTTTTTAATGAGCGTTAATATCTCTGTATGCTCATCCAGAACACGAGAGAGTGATTTAAGTTGAAATCCGTACTCGTGTTTTGAGTAATTATCGAATAAACTAGCTTGGGTTACGCGGGTTTCTCGCATGCTCAATCCTCTTAGTTTGTGGTTTTTTGTTTGCACTTTAAACTTAACAAACTTAAGAGGGTTTTTTAACTACTTTCTAAATTATTTTCTTAATTTTCAATGTGTTATGAATTTCT
>NVUB02000043.1 GCA_002401775.2 Ectothiorhodospiraceae bacterium | reverse complement strand
GAGTGATAATGACGCTGCGGATTGCCTGCAACGAGCGAGGCAAAAGCTATTCTGCTTGATTTCAAGTCAGGATAAAACCGGTTGAATGATTTGGGCTGTTTCAGACTCATTTGTTAATTGGAAAATACTTTGCCGGTTATCAACGACGTTAGGATCGTAGAGTGCGGCGAACGTGCTATATAAATATATAGGTATATTATGGAACAACTTATTCAAATTCTGGATATAATCGAGCAATACTCTGCTTCTACCTGGATATCACTCTTAGGTTTGCTTCTATTCTATTTAGGAACTAAACCTGCATTCTTGGATGATCAGCAACAAATTAAAGGAAAATATATAGGTGCTGGAATTGTTGTCGTCTTATTAGGACAGGCATTAAATCTTTCAGATAACTTTATAGAACGGAAAATCACGGCGAGTCAGTCATTTGAAAATCTCGTTCAAAATGAGCGGGTGAAGTGGGTGGTTCGCTTGATTGCTTATAATGAAAAAAGTAAGCCAAATTTATTACTAAACAATATAAAAACGCTAGGCAGGCCAGGACATGATTATATTTTTGTTGCCGATTATGAGGAACTGATAAATTATTCGATTACAGAGGCAATTTTTAAGCTGGGTGGCACTAGAAAAGGTGTAGATCGAGTCTCAGCTATAATCTTTCCATTAGATCATGGAGAGCTAATCCCCGCCAATGTGAGAGGATTGCTGCAAATTGTAAAAAAAGTTGATAATAAATATTCCAAAGAAGCCGGCTACAAGAAGTTTGGTTTAACCGATAATCTCGCTTCAGAGAGCATTTCAAATTTATCAAATACCTCTAGAGCATCATGGGCATGGGACGAATATGCTCCCTATTTTACAGATTACAGGCAAGCCGTAAATAAATTAAGAAGCAGTGACTATTCGGCTCTGAAATACATAGGCTCAATAAATAAAGACTGGAATGAGTTTGGCTATTCTGAAATCGTTGGGATGGATATAGGTGGGAAATCAAATAAAAAATACATACTCAAAGAACCCAGTGGTACTTCACACGTGTTATCTAACTTCGGGGCTAGAGTGTTCTTAATTGAAAATCATGTCATAGGAGATATTCCAAATAGAGTGATGATTGACTTTACTGACTTAGATAATCAAAAAATTCCAGACTTTAGAGGGAAATTCTCAGGTTTATACTAAACAAACCTAACAAAATCAATTAACTCGGACGTTTTCCGCAGTGTTCGTTTGTGCTAGAAGAGCTTAGCACAAGCCTCTCACCGCTACAAAACGCCGGTTATTGCTGGCGTTAGGCTCGCAAGGAAATTCTGTGCAAAGACCTATAAATCAAGATGAACTAAGTGTGTTTTACAATGCTGTTGGTGAGGCAGTGTGGCAAATTCAGTATCTTGAGCATGCACTTGTAAATTTTGTTGTAATCAAGCGCCATAAAAGAAAGCCTACGACAGAGAAAAAGGCGTATGAGAGGCTAGAAAAAGAAAGAAAAGGAACTCTAGGCTCAATTTATGGAAGGGCTAAGGATGAAGGGATAATTCCAAAAGCATTGGAGTCAAGGTTTGATAATTTTATAGAAGAAAGAAATTGGCTCATTCACGATTCTAGAACCTCAAATAGTGAAGACCTTTATAACGTTACTAAAACGGAAATTATTATTAACCGAATTCACTCTATCATTGAGGAATCGATAGAGTTGACGCGTGTTGTTTTGCAGTTGTTGAAGGAATTTATGACATCTGAAGGGTTCGATTTAGAGGAGGCCTATAAACGGGCTGACGGCTATATAAGAGGACTTGAAGGTCGGTGTTTTTCAAGGTAGTTGTCGCCTTTTTTAATTACGCAGCTTCTTTTCGCTCTTCCTTCTCTGGGTTCAATGTCACACTGCCCACTGGATTCCAGTCACGTGTGTTACCTGACCACCTTTCCGGGCATTTGGATTTGGCTGACTTATAAACGTTGTTACGTTTTTCAAGAATAGCTGTGTCCTCGCCTCGATGACGTTGTCCCGGTGTCACAAACTTTATCCGGCTGTGGCGATGTTCATTGTTGTACCAGTTTACAAAGTTTCTAACCCAGTCTCTGGCGGTATCGAGTGAAGCAAATCCTTGTGAAGGCCACTGTGGGCAGTATTTCAATGTCCTGAAGAGTGACTCTGAATAAGCATTGTCATTGCTTACCCGTGGCCGGCTATGTGATGGCGTGATGCCTAAATCAGCCAGTTTGCTTTGCAAGGTATACGATTTCATGGGGCTGCCATTATCTGAGTGCAGGACTAACGGATTACGAAAACACTGTTCTGCCATCACTGTCCGCTGCATTAGCTCGGCAGCTGATTCCCCGGTCTCACTGCTGTGGACTTCCCAGCCGACAATTTTGCGACTGTAGATGTCTTCGATCAAATACAGGTAGTGGTACAGACCTCTTACATTGCTTGGCAGGTAGCTGATATCCCATGACCAGACTTGATTGGCGCCTGTCGCAATATGGGTTGTCGGTGCCTTGCGTCGTTTCACCTCTTTGCTTCGACCTCTATGGTTAAGCTGGCCTGCTTCGTTAAGTATTCGGTAGAAGGTGGCTTCTGAGGCCAGGTACTCTCCTTTATCCGCTAGCCTTGGGACGATCTGGCTGGGTGGCGCGCTGGCGTACTCTGGCTGATTACACACAGCCAATATTTGGCGGCGTTCTTCGGCAGACAGTTTGTTATTGGGTGCTGGCCGTGCGGTTACCGGTCGCTGATCTTCTTTGACTTTGTCACCTTCATCCCACCGCTGTATGGTCCTTATCGACACACTTAATACCTGACAAGCTTTCTCTTTGCTCGCGCCAGCTTTGACGGCCTCAGTGATCCATTTAATTATTTTCTGCCGCTCTGGGGTGGACGTTAATCGTCCTCGTTCCCCTCCCAGAGGGCATTGAACTTTTTTCGCAGCACCAACAATGCCGCGGTTTCCGCCAAGGCTTTTTCCTTACGATTCAGTTCTCGCTCTAGCGCCTTGATACGCTTTTTATCGCGTTTGGCCTGTTCTCGGTCTTGTTTACGGCGTTCGACATCCGATAGCTGGCCTTGTATGCAGGCATATTTCCACTCTTTAACCTGCTCTGGGTATAAGCCTTTCTGACGACAATACTCACTCAGTTCAGACTCGCCCAGGACGGTGGTTTCCACCACCACGGCGAATTTTGCTTCAGCGGACCAGTTATCACTTGTTTTTCCACTTCCGGGCACAGGAACTCCTTGTTGTTTGGCTTGAGTACGCCAATTGTACAAGGTCGCTTCACTAATGCCTTCTTCTCGCGCCACTTCGGTGATTGTTTGGTTGTGAGGCGGTAACATCTTCTTCAATACAGCAGATTTTCGCTCTTCTGAATAACGGGGCATTTCAAATACTTTCCGCCCCCTGTCTTGTTATTATATTTCAACAGAGGCGACAACTATCCTGACACAGGGGG
>NVUB02000042.1 GCA_002401775.2 Ectothiorhodospiraceae bacterium | reverse complement strand
GTTATTACAACCATGATCGACCGCATAGTTTTAATGATTATTTATCGCCAATTAAGTTCGAACAAGTGCGGCTGGATCAGATTATTGAGATTGAGAATAGTCTAGGTACGAAATAGTGTTGACACTCCAACGTTATGCCTCAAAAAATAAGAGCACTGTTCTACTTTAATCTAGGTTCTTTATAATTCTCTAGCAACAAGTCCTCTTCCCGTACCAGCTTTTGAAACTGTTCAGGTGTGAGTGCAGATTTACGAAGCCATATATTTGAAGCATTAATCTGCACCAAACTCTGTCCCTGCTGAGAACGGTCAATTATATCGGTTAAATCACTGTTATTATTTGATAAATCATCAATTAGTTTATACACAGCACATTTATGGGCAACAAAGCTTATTGATGAATCAATTACTAAAAATTTTGTTAATTCTTGATTATCAAGTTCCCTTAATTCTATCAGTTCATCCTTGTTGGAAGGAGCAACCCTCTGAAGGGTCAAGCTATCGCCATTCAAGTATAAAACAACCAATTTCAGAGTAGAGTCATCAGCTTTCTTCATTTTTTCACTCATCATCAAAAATAAATCAAATTGCTCCGTATACGGAGCAATTATGCCCCTGCTATTTGCCAAAATCAAGCTCCGTCTGCGGAGCAAATGGTTTATGAATATTATTGGGCCACAAGTAAAATGGCTGCGAGAGCAGAGAGATATGACTCAGAATGAGTTGGTTGCCCACTGTAATCTGGTGGGTTTAAGTATAAGTCGGAGTACACTGGCTAAAATCGAATCAAAGGTCAGGCGGGTTACTGACTCAGAAGTTGCCTTGTTGGCTAAAGCATTAAAGGTAGATATGTCTGAGTTGTATGAGAATCATAACGATGCATCGAAGCCAAATTGAAAACCCAGGCATAACAAGCCAAATCCAGCCGACCCAGCAAAGCGTCGCGGTTTTTGCTTACGCAAAGCCCGCGCCACTTCGCTGGTCGGCTGATTTGGGACGTTATCCGTTTAATCGACAAAGGGAACATCCATGAAATCTACAAGAACATATTGGAATCCGTTGGCTAACCAGAATGCTGACGAATGGGAAATCATCGATGATTCAGATGGCAGCCTGTCCCAACTGACAATAGCTGAAGATTCCGATTCTGGTGACTATACGCGATTAACAAAATTCAAAAGTGGTTACTCAACTGAATCTTTCGGTCCGAAAAGCCATGAATACCCCGAAGAGATTTTTGTTATTTCTGGGCGATTGTATGATGAGGCATTTGATCTATGGCTTGAGCCAGGTTTCTACGCAAGCAGACCACCTGGTGAAATACATGGTCCGTTCACTGCTGATGGGGAGGTAGTGATTCTTGAAATGTCATACCCCAGTCAGTCTATAACTGAAAAAAATAGATAAATCGGGTAAGGGCTGACAACTAATCAGCCCTCCCCACACCACCCTGCATGCGGCTCCGCACAGGGCGGTTCATTTAACTATCCGCTAGGATAATGAATCTTTATCCAACCGTCCCTTAATGGAGTAAAGAGGACATCCAGTTTAAGAGTAAAGAGCCTATACGGACACCCATGCTAGAGAATCACATAAACTTTAAGTTAATCAAGTGCTTGGAGGGTGTGTGGTTAAATTCTAGTACAATCTTTAACATGGGTGTCCGGTTTAGTGTTACGGTTTAGTGAAAGGATTTGAAGGTAAAACTCTGGTTTTTAGCAACAAAAAGCGCACATGGCCTCTATAAAAAATTTGATTTTTCGAACATTACAGATACAGAAAGATTAATGTTTAAGCGAGATGAAGGTTGCTGCTAACAAACGCAGTTGTGAGTTGTAATGAATGCCTCTTCCCTTCTGGGTAGCATTCCACTTTTGATCGTAGGCAGTTAAATTAATAATGGCGGGCTTATTTAATACCTGCGGGTCTCATTCCCCGCTGTTCGCCTACTATCGCCTCAGGGCACCTGCTTTTGGTGGTGCTGCTAGTATCGTCATTTCGGTGAATGCCGGAATTCAGTGGCTCGAAGCTGGGCACCGGCCTTTATGCCCCAGAGGGTATTCGCCGGTGTGAGGTGATGTTAATATTCTGCCCGCCCGCCTAAAAACATCTACAGTCGCCTCAGGTGCCTACTTTTGGTGGTGTGGCGGGGATGTTTTTTCGGGCTTTCATTGGCAGAAGGTTCTAGTATTCTGGATGTTGTAAGGAATAACATTGCGCCAGTTATTTTTATATAAGCTAAACTGTTCATACCGTATTCTCCTGCGTAGTTCTCAAATTGGTTGTTACATCGGTAATGGTGAGTGTTTAATGACGTTAAATTTTAACGCATCACATCATTCAGAGTGTCGAGAATATTACTCCAACCACCCTCGTGATTTGAACGGCTTTCCTCGTCTATGAATTTGATGTGGGAAAGTTCGAGAAATGTCTCGTTATTATCAGTTTTGCTAAAGTTTAGCGTAACGGTGCTGTCATCGTTTGAAAAGGGTGAAATCCAAGTAAAGACCAGTTTGTTTGGGCGGCTGATTTCGAGATATTTTCCTGTATGGGGAATCTTGTCATCACCAACATGCATGACGATGGTGAAGTTTCCGCCCTCACGTGCGTCAGTTTCAGTTTCCGGATGTGGCATACCGGGCATAGGCAGTATAAATTGAGCGAGCATTTCTGGGTTTAGCCACGCATCAAATACCTTTTCGATGGGGGCTTGAATTGTTTTAGAAACATTTACCATTAAATCAGTCATTTTCATTATCTCCATTTTTCAAAATATCATTAAGTTTATCCAGGCGTAATTCCCAGATCGATTTGAGTTCATAAAACCAGTTTTCCATAACACTCACCTGATCCAGGTCGGCATCAATCCAGTGGGTTCTTCCAATCGTTTTGCGTGTGACTAGCCCCGCTTTTTCTAGAATTTTGATGTGCTTTGATACTGCATTGAGAGACATATCATAATATTGAGCTAAGTCGGTTACTCGACACGTTCCCTGTTGACATAGCTTTGTTAGTAGAGATCGACGGGTCGTATCGCTGACGGCCTTTAATAATTCAGATAGTGAATCGTCATGTAAATTATCGATCATGTTAATAAGTATACGCGTAGAACGATCATTGTCAACCAAATGGTTGAATATTGTTTGAAGCCTAAAAAACGAGTCATTCAAAAGCTTTGCTCTCATAAGAGGGCAAACTCCTGAATTATGTGACCATCTTTTGAAAGTACAGAAGTTTTTTGATTCAGTGCTTTAGTGCACGGGTATTATTAGGGGCTATGGTACTATTAGATTTTCAATATAATAAAAATTAAGGAAATAAAATGTCTGATTACGCTGAAATGTCAATTCGTTCAATTAAGTGTTTTGCAAATGATGGTAAACTTGATTTGAGAGAGCTTAATGGTTTGGTCGATATTGCGATTAAAGATGGAGGTTTTGATGATGATGAAAAAAGGGTTCTAAAAAATATCATATCAAAATTAAGTTCGGTTGAACTCACTACTGCAATGAGGTTACGTATTTCAGAGCTTGAGAAAAAGTATGGGTTTTAAGGTAAGTGGCCCTGTTATTTAACAATAGCAGGGTTCGTTTTAGTGATTTCAGATTATAATATTAACTCGATAATTTAATAATAAAATGTTATAGCCTGCTTGCAGTGTTAATTGTTAGTATACGCTTCGTCATTTTTGCCAGGTTAACGTATAATTTAAGATGCAATCTATTTTTTGGGGTATTGGTAGTCGTGAATAATTATTGTGACAAGTTTAAGCTTATAAATAAATGTAAAAAAAGTTTTCTATTAGTGATGCTTTTGTATGTGTTTGTATACGTGACCGGATGCGTAGGTCATTATAAAAATATTCCCGATGTCGATCGAAGTCCATTAAATAATAATATTTCAAAAAATGTCAAAGTTGGCATTAAAAAGTTGCCTATAGTTGTATCTAGTGGAAAAAAGGCGATAGAAGATGCGTTTAATGAAAGTAAATTGTTTGATAACTTAGAGGTATATTTTGAAGATGATATACCGAAAGAAGGTATATTCATTCATGTAGAGACAAAATATAAAGCACCTGATTTGCCTGCTATTGTTTTTGGGTACGTATCCGTATCAACTGCAACAATATTGCCTGCATGGAGTAATAATGATGGTTTTGATATTTACTATCGAATATACATCAATGGAAACCTTGAAAAGACCTTTCGTTATGAGAAACGAAGATTTGCGGCATCGTGGATATTTTTGTTGCCTTTTGTGTGGGTAAACCTTTTTACTACTGGGGAATATGATGCATTTTATACTTCAACGTATGATTTCTTAAAAAGTGCACAACCAATACTGCTTAAGTATTTATAGCGTGATCCCGCCGGTTTTGCTAATGGCTTGTTAGATCTAATCAATGAGACTAACCTTGGGCTAGGTGTCTGTTGTCCTCTGCCGAGTTACTTGCCTATTGCCTTTTTAAGCTTCAGTTTCTGCTCATCGCCAATTTCATTCCAGTGTTTGTCGTTAAGTGCGCCTTCAAAGGAGTATAGGTAGTAACAAACGGGCAGACACATTTTGGGATGCATATTTTTTATCATTTTGTGGGCTTCTACGGGGCCATGAAACCGTAATTCTTCTTCTGAAAATATTCCTGCTTTCTTTAAATGTCCGGCTATTTTGGTGCCGATGTTTTTAAGGTCGGTTAACTTCCTGTTTGTTACCATGGATTGCTTCCTGCTCTGTGAGATGCTCAATAGTGGGTAAGTTAATTTTTCAGTTTTTTAACTTCCCATGTTCGCTTATGGCATTCAAGTAATGGTCCAGAACTTCTTCTTGCTCGGACATTAGTTGTGCGGCTTGTTGGCCGATGCTAACGGCTTGTTCGGGGTGGGTTAGCCAGTGGGCCAATAATTCTCCCAGGGCGTTTGCGTTCGGTACTTGTTTTGCGCCTCCTGCATCGAGTAGCAGTTGTGTCTCTTCGGTGAAGTTGCTCATGTGGGGGCCGAAGACGATGGGCTTTCCGAGTCTTGCGGGTTCCAGGATATTTTGCCCGCCGTGTGGAATGAGTGAGCCGCCCATGAATACGCATTCTGCACCTTGCATGAAGGCTTCCAGTTCTCCCAGTGTATCGGCTAAGTATATTTGTGTGTCGTCGGTAACGGTATCTCCATGGCTTCTTACGGCGACGTTTACCGCGTGGAGTTGGCGCAGGATATTGTCTTTACGTTTTGGGTGGCGAGGAGCGATGACTAAAATATGTTTTGCTTTATTTACTTGGCTTGTGGTGTGTTCGGATTGCGGTGTACGCGTCTCTTGTGTTTTTTTCATTGCACTTAACCAGAGATCGGCAAGCTGTTGTTCTTCATTGTCGTGAGTGGAGGCGGCGAGTACGTAGGGGCGGCCGAGATTTATTGCTTGTGTGCTGGTGCTGGTGCTGGCGTTATGCGCAAATTTGATATTGCCAATGGTCTGTACTTTTTCACCAGGTGCGCCGAGTGCTATATAGGCTTCTGCATCGTCTTTTGAACGGGCCAGTACGGCACTGACTTTATTTAGGCTTAAATCGTAGAGTGATTTTACCCAATCGGAGGCGTTGCGTGTGCGTGATGAAAGTCTGCCATTAACGATGATCAGTGGGATGTTGTGGCACTGAATGTTGTTGAACAGGTTGGGCCATAGTTCGGTTTCCATGATGAGCGCAGTGCGGGGTTTTATGGCGCGCAGAAAGCGCGCCGATGCACCGGGCCAGTCCATGGGCAAGTAATAGTGTTTTACTGCGGCGGGTAGACGTTGCTGGGCGAGTTGTGCGCCCGTGGGGGTGACGGTGGTGACGACGATCGGAAGTTTTGGGTAGCGTTTTCTCAAACCCTCTATTAACGGTTGGGTGGCAATGAGTTCGCCGACTGAGGCGGCGTGAATCCATAGGGGGGCATCGTTCCGGTGTGGAAGGCCGAGACCAAGACGCTGGTGAAAGAGGCGAAATTGTTTTGCGCGCAGTGCCTGCCAGGCATTGAATATGAGTATTGCCGGCGCTAACACGGCCAATAGCAGGCGGTATCGTATTAGGCCTTTACTCATGGTTGTTTCCCTGCACTTTCCCGACTTCTTTTTCTCGACGTTGGCGGTCGCGCTCCTGGGTACGTTTTTTGTCGGCCCAGCTGTACAGGCCGGGCTCATCATCGGGACGGGTTTTAAAACGGCGGTGTAGCCATAGGTATTGGTCGGGGGCAACGCGCACTTGTTGTTCAATGATGGCGTTGATACGTGCGGCGTCTGTGGTGTCGTCTCCACTGGGAAAGTCGCTGAGGGCAGGTAACAAGATCAGTTTGTAGCCGCTGTCGTCATCAAGGCGTTGTGAAAAGAAGGGGACGACGGGTGCGCCGGACAGTCTGGCGAGTTTGGAGGTCATGACTAATGAGGCGGTTTGTATGCCGAAAAAGGGTGCGAAAACACTGTTGCGGGGGCCGAAATCCTGGTCGGTGGCGTACCACACAACGGTGCCTGCTTTCAGTGCCCTGACCATGCCGCGCATGTCTCTGCGCGAGATGATTTTATCAAGATGGGTTTCTCTGGAATGTTTGATGACGGCCTCAAACAAAGGGTTGTCATGCTTGCGGTACATGGCGGCGCAGGGGTGGAATTGGGCAAGCAGGCGACCGCTGATCTCCAGACTGGTGAAGTGTGCGCCGAGGAGTAATACGCCTTTGCCCTGAGCGGTGGCGTGTTGCAGATGTTCGAGGCCTTCGATTTGAACCCGTTTGGCGAGCACTTTTTCTTTGCCCCACCAGGCGAGGCCGGTTTCCATTAAGCTGATTCCCGCTGAATGAAAGGTTTGGCGCACTAAGGTTTGTTGAGCCTCGTTATCTCGCTCCGGGAAGCAGAGGGCAATGTTGCGACGGGTAATATGCCGACGACGGCTGGCCAGATGATACATGGCTTTACCGAGCAGCGAGCCCATCTGCATTTGCAGGGAAAAGGGTAAGCGACTCAGTGCCCACAGTATTCCCAGCCCCAGCCAGGTCAGCCAATGGCGAGGATGCAGGTAGTCCTTGGCCTGAAACGGTTCATCGGTCTTTTTGTGTTTGCTGGAATTCACGGCTAACGGTTGCTAAGGAATTTGGCTGTCCCTCCATTATGCCATGAGAAGGGCCATGAGGTGGACCAATAGCAGCAATGTTAGCGGGGTTAATTATGGGTGTCTGTTTATAGAGGTGAGGGGTTAGTTGTGGATACTTAAGATGGGTGTCTGGTTTAGGGGGAGGTTTTAGGGAGGGGTATTAGGGCGTCTATAAAACTTTTGGGGTCAACGTGGTGCGCTGCAGTTTTGAGTCTGGGTGGCTGGGTAACGGGCTGCTCTACTATGCCGTTATAGGGGGAGAAGGGTGATGTGGACTTGTGGGGTGGCTGTGAGGGGTGAGGAGCTTGTCCGAGAATGAAATGCCTGCTGTGGGAAATCCAGTTTGGCTATATTTGCCGGTCATTTTGGTTTAATAGAATGGCTATTTGCCTCTATTGAACGAAACACCTGATTCAAAATGACTTTCCCTTGTATCGACCTTCATCCTCGGACAAACGCTTAGTTCAGCCAGTTGTTAACGGCTTTTAGGCTGGCAATATCGAGTATACCTGCGGCTTGCTTGAGTCGCAGGGTGTTGAGAATGTAGTCGTAACGGGATTGGGCGTAGTCGCGTTGGGCGCTGAATAGGTTGCGGCGCGAGAGTAATACGTCAACGGTGGTGCGGGTGCCGACTTCGTATCCGGCTTCGGCGGCGCGCAGTGCGCTTTGGTTGGAGATCAGTGCTTGTTTGAGAGCTTTGACACGGCTGATGCCGGAAAGCACACCCCGATAGGCATCGCGTACTTGTTTCTGAGTGTCTCGGCGCTGTTTTTCCAGGGTTTGCTGGGCGGCGGTGAGAAAGTGCAAGGCCTGGCGCACTTGAGAGCTGGTGCGGCCACCGGAATAAAGGGGGAGATTAAATGTCAGGCCAATGGCATTGGTGTCAGTGGTGCTGGAGAAAATGCCACCGCGATCACTGTAGGAGGTGCTGGCATTGAGGTCGAGCGTTGGGTAATGCCCGCTGCGCTGGCTGGCGACATTTTCCTGGGATTCTTGCAGTGCTGCCTGGGCTGCTAGAATGGTGGGGTTTTGCTTAAGGGCGGTTTTAGTCCATTGCTCAATATCTTCAGGTTTTGGGCGAACCAAGGATAATGCGTCGGCCAGGGAATCCAATTTGTCGTGGTAGAGGCCGGTTATGCTTCTCAGGGTTTCATTGAGGTTGTCGAGTTTGTTTTGTGCAAGGATTTCTTCGGCGATGGTGAGATCGTAGCGGGCCTGGGATTCGTGTACGTCGGTAATGGCGACCAGTCCGACATCAAAGCGCTGTTGGGTTTGTTCCAGCTGGCGTTTGATGGCAATTTTTTCGGCGCGGGCAAATGTCAGGTCGTCACGACGAGCGAGTATGTCGAAGTAGGCAGCGGCAACATTTAACAGCAGGTTCTGTTGGGCGACCTGATACTCGGCATCAGCGCGGGATACGCTGTGCTCGGCCAGACGACGGGCAATGTAATTGCCTTTTCGATAAAGAGGAATATTGAGATCAAGGGAATAGTCAGTATTACTGAAGCTGCTAGAGCCAATTCGAGAGGAAAATACGGATTTGCCGACATCCTGATCGGTTTCAAACTGGCTGGCGCTGATGTCCAGAGTGGGTAGGAAGTTGGCGCGACTTTGCGGTAATGCCTCTAGCGAGGCGGAATGATTGGCGTTGGCCTGCAAGATGGCAGGGTCATTGCCTTCAGCCAGATTATAGACGTCCATCAGGGATTCACTGTGGGCAGTGGTGCTGATGAGAGCAATCGCCAGGGTCAGGCTGAAAGAGAGGCGGTGCATGTGGTCTTCCTTTTATGTTGCGGGTGTGTTTGCTCGGTCGTTTGTAGGTTGGCACTGGCGACCCGGTGGAAAAGTGTCTGGATAAGTGCTTGTTGTTCTCGTCCTAAATGGGCGTATTAATATGGGCGTACTAAATGCCGCGTACTAATGGTTAGTGTATGACCCGCAAAAGAACGATTGGTGCATTATTTAGTTAAAAATCACTTAAAAAACGGTTTAAAAAACCAGTTAAAAAACCGTTAAAAAACAAAGGCCGAAGGTTTTTCTGCGTTGGTGAGAGCGGGGAAGTCGGTTTCAAACAGGCATTCAGTCGACCACTGTGCATCAGAAATGCGGGTGATGAGTAAAACCTGCATGGCGGGTGACTGGCCGACAATGGCGACCAAGCGGCCCCCAACTTTTAGCTGTTGTTGGAAGGATTCAGGCAGAATTGGGAAGGAGCCGGTAATCGCGATAGCGTCAAAGGGCCCATTTTGATCCCAGCCGTGGGCGGCATCGCCCTGGCTTAGCTTCACATTGCGAATACCCAGAGCGTCGAGTTTTTGCTGCGCCGTTGTGACAAAGTCATTTTCAATATCTACGCTGTGAACCTGTGCGCCGAGCTTGGCGAGCAGTGCGGTGAAGTATCCGCTGCCAGTCCCTATTTCTAGGATCTGGTGGTCTGATTGAACGTCGAGAGCTTGTAACAAGCGACCTTCCATAATGGGCTTCATCATCACCTGGCCATTGGGCAGGGGAATGTTGATGTCGGAAAAGGCCAGACCCTGATACTCGTCAGCGATAAAAGCCTCGCGCGGGGTGTCTGCAATGACGTCCAGTACTCGCATGTCTAGCACCTCCGCTGGGCGGATTTGCTGTTCGATCATGTTGAAACGGGCTTGTTCTGTGTTTGAATCCATGGTGCTTGCGGTGCTCATTGTCATTGTATTACGGCCGAATTTTTATCGATAAATGGCTTAAGTCTATTATCTTTCTATTATCTTAAAACAGTAGAAAATGACGGGCTAGACTACGGGGTTTATGAGGGAGAGGCAAGCACCGCCTGGGGTGATGCGTTTGTTCACCTGAAAAAGTCGCCAGCCTCACTTGTTTACAGGTGGTTTTCGGTCGTAAAATCAAATAGGTGTAAGGCAATGTGGGCCCAAATGGCTGTTTTGGACTGGCAATGCGCCTTTTTTCTCTCTGAGAGTGGTTTCCGTTATACTCTCATTTCCTGAAGCTAGGGGTGTTTTGCCGGGCGTCGCTTTTGTTCCCTGACTTTTTAATACAGGGGCAAGTAGTGCCTGTTATGTTGTTTGTTAGATAACGCCTGCAAAACTGAGATTTACCCTTTGAACCTGATCCGGTTAGTACCGGTGTAGGGAAGCGAGCCTCGTGGTTTTCTGCGAGGTATCTGCCTATTTCCTTACGCCTGTACGCCCACTTTGAAAAAATGAGGATGTACCATGAGCGCGATTCCAAAAGAGTTCCAGCAAAAGACGGCCCGCCTGTCGGAAGAGGTAACTCAGCCCTTCGCCAATTCGAAGAAAATTTATGTACAGGGTTCGCGCCCCGATATCCGTGTGCCCATGCGCGAGATTTCACAATCTGCGGCACATGGCCTGGATGGCGCGGAAGGCGAAAAAAACCCACCGATTACGGTTTATGATACTTCTGGCCCGTTTACGGACCCCGACGTTACTGTCGATTTAATGAAAGGGATGCCCGATGTACGCACTCCCTGGATTGCAGAACGTGATGATACCGAAGTTCTCGATGGCCCAAGCTCAGAATTTGGTACCAAACGCCAGAACGATCCTGCATTAGCGCATTTACGTTTTGAGCATATTCGCGCGCCTCGACGCGCAAAAGCCGGTGCCAATGTCAGCCAAATGCATTATGCACGTCAGGGTATTATTACCCCGGAAATGGAATATGTAGCGATTCGTGAAAATCAGCGTTTGGACGAGTTCCGTAATGACGCCCGTTATGAAAAACTGCTGCGCCAGCATCCCGGTGAAAACTATGGAGCGAATTTGCCGCAAGACATTACGCCTGAGTTTGTACGCGAAGAAATTGCCATGGGGCGCGCTATTATCCCTGCCAACATCAATCACCCTGAATTGGAGCCGATGATTATCGGGCGCAACTTCCGGGTAAAGATCAATACCAATATCGGTAACTCTGCGGTGAGTTCTTCCATTGACGAAGAAGTGGAAAAAATGGCCTGGTCGGCACGTTGGGGTGGAGATACCTTAATGGACTTGTCCACGGGTAAGAATATTCATGAAACGCGCGAATGGGTGTTGCGTAACTCGCCTATGCCTATTGGCACTGTGCCTATTTATCAGGCATTGGAAAAAGTGAACGGTAAATCCGAAGACCTGACCTGGGAATTATTCCGCGATACGCTCATTGAGCAGGCCGAGCAGGGTGTGGATTATTTCACCATTCATGCCGGTGTATTGCTGCGCTATGTACCAATGACGGCAAACCGCGTAACGGGCATTGTGTCTCGTGGCGGTTCCATCATGGCCAAGTGGTGCCTCGCCCATCATGAAGAAAACTTCCTGTACACGCACTTTGAAGATATCTGCGAAATCATGAAAGCCTACGACGTTAGCTTCTCTCTGGGTGATGGCTTGCGCCCTGGCTCTTTGGCCGATGCTAACGACGAGGCCCAATTCGGTGAGCTGGAAACTCTGGGCGAGCTGACAAAAGTTGCCTGGGAACATGATGTCCAGGTGATGATTGAAGGCCCCGGCCATGTGCCCATGCAAATGATTAAAGTCAACATGGAAAAGGAGTTAGAGGATTGCTTCGAGGCCCCTTTCTACACCCTCGGCCCTCTGACAACGGACATCGCACCGGGTTATGACCATATTACTTCCGGAATAGGTGCGGCACAAATCGGTTGGTACGGTTGTGCAATGCTGTGTTACGTCACGCCCAAAGAGCATTTGGGTTTGCCCAACAAAGCCGATGTCCGTGAAGGTATCATTACTTACAAAATTTCAGCCCATGCGGCGGATTTGGCCAAAGGTTTGCCGGGTGCGCAGATCCGTGACAATGCTTTGTCTAAGGCGCGTTTTGAATTCCGTTGGGAAGATCAGTTTAATCTGGGGCTTGATCCTGAAAAGGCCCGTTCGTATCACGACGAAACCCTGCCAAAAGATTCCGCCAAGGTCGCGCACTTCTGTTCCATGTGCGGCCCGCATTTTTGCTCCATGAAGATTTCTCAGGACGTGCGTGATTTTGCTGCTGCGCAAGGCGTTGGTGTTGAAGTGGTGATGGAAAAGGGTATGAAAGATAAAGCCAAGGAATTTGTAGATTCCGGCGCTGAGATTTATCAAAAGGCATAGGCTGGCACCCCACCCCCACCCGCCATTCCGGCTTGGCTGGAATGGCGGGTTAACATTTACGCGAATAGCCGAGCTATCGGTTATTGGTGACGTTTGAGGTTGTAGAATATATGACAAAGCAATGGGTAGTGTATCTGTCCGGTGAGATTCACAGTGATTGGCGTGAGCGCATTGTTACAGGTGCGGCTGAACGTAAGCTTAAGGTTGAGTTTGTGGGGCCGATTACTGATCATGCCAAGAGTGATGATTGTGGCGTGAGTATATTGGGTGCCGAAGAAAACAGTTTTTGGCACGACCAAAAAGGCTCCGGTATAAACGCCATTCGTACGCGCACGTTGATTCAAAGTGCCGACATTGTGGTGGTGCGTTTTGGCGAAAAATATCGTCAATGGAATGCGGCTTTTGATGCGGGTTTTGCTGCGGCATTAAATAAGCCCATTGTTACCTTGCACGATACGGAGCTGAATCATGCATTAAAAGAGGTTGATGGTGCAGCCAATGCCGTGTGCCAAACACCTGAGCAAGTGGTGGAAATCCTAAATTATATATTGATGTCGTCTTGATCGCTTTGGCTGAGATGACTTGTTGAAATAATTGACTGAGGTCAGGAATCAGAGATGGATAATCTGACGTGGAAAAAGTTGTTCAATACGCTTCTAATGGCGCTGTGTGTTGTTAGTTTCGCCGCTTGTAGCCAATCTGAAATTCATCCTGAAGCGGATGTAAAAGCTGAAGTGGATGAGAACCCCCCAGAAAATACTGAAGTTCCGGAACCTGGAATGCTGTTTCCTGACCACAGCATGGCGGGAAAGATTTGGGATGAAAAGGCAAAAAAGTTTATCTCGAAAGGGCAGCTGATACAGTCGGTACGAGACAGTGATTATGTTTTACTCGGTGAAACGCATGATAATCCGGTGCACCATCAAGGCCAGGCCTGGGTTATTGAGCAGTTGTCAGTTAATGGTCGTCCGGCACAGGTCGCTTTTGAAATGATCGCCCAGCAACAGGGTGAGTTTATTGCGGGCAAGGATTTTGAAACTGCGGATGTGTTAATTGCCGCGTTGGGGCATGTGCCAAGTACCTGGGACTACGAGCGATTTTACAAGCCCGTTTTTGAACGGGCGCTGGAAGCGGGCTATGGCGTTTATGCGGCTAATTACGATCGGGACAAAATCATGTCCATTGCGCGTGAGGGGGTAGAAAAAATACCGCCAAGCGTAAAACACAAAATGGACAGCACGGTTTTGTCTGATGAACAAATCGCCGCGTCTAGGAAAGAGATCGAAGGCTCACACTGCGGCATGATTAATGACATCATGACAGCGTCAATGATGCTGGTGCAGCGCGCTAAAGACGCTCTCATGGCACAAAGTATGGAAAGTTCGAGCGCCGTTAATGTGTTGATTGCGGGCTCGGGACATGTGCGAAATGACCGGGGAGTGCCCGTCTATTTGCCGCAGGCGGATGGCAAAAAAATTGTCACTATCGCCTGGGTAGAAGTTCAACTGGAAATGCGCGATGTCGCCAGTTACGCCGATTATTGGGGAAGCCAACAGTTACCCTTTGACTACGTTTGGTTTACGCCCAGAGTTGACAGGCCAGACCCCTGCGTGCAATTTCGAGAGCACATGAAAAATCGTGAACAAGCGGAAAGCTGAGTGACTTTATCAGCGGGCACCCTACACCCTACACCCTACGCCTTACATATACCCTACGCCCCGCTATCGAAATATTGTGTAGTAGGAGTGGCTTTAGTCGCGAAAGTAGCGGTACTCTTAGTTAGGCCTCTAGCTATAATCCTGGTTATGCGCTTGATGGGGCTCTTGTGGTACTGCAATTGTGATTTAAGGCGTGAAAGTATCCAGTGGGATTATATCGGTGTATTCCAGAGTATTTGTTTTAATAATTGGTCGGTGTGATTGAGAGAGTCAGCCACCAATCGGGCAATGGCCCGCATGACGAGAAATCCCGTCTCGGGATTCTCTTGCAGATAGCTCATGAATCTTTTTCCGTCTATTAGAATAGCCTCTACTTCACCGACACAGCGTACCGTAGCCGTGCGTTTTCGCCCTGTAATCCAACTGATTTCGCCAAACAATTCTTTTTCATGTTGCGACAGTATTGATTCACTGCTGGTGGCGTCTGAGCTGCGAGTGACAATTTCTACTCTGCCGCTGCATAATATAAACAGGTCATTGGACTTTTTATCATTCTCCGAAATGAGCTCATAACCTTCCTCCAGTTCAAGCCGCGTACAAAATTGATTTATATCCTGTAATGCCTGTTCATTGAGTTCCGAGAATAGGCTGACCTGCTCCAGTTCCGATATCATGCGACCTCCCTGTAGTTGATTGATTGTAGTTGACTGATTGTAGTTGATTGATTGTAGCTATTTGAATGTGGAGTATGGTTTATGTCGAGCGGAATAGGAAATATGACGAGTGGAATTGATTTGTGTTTTGAATGATAAGAACGCCATTACTTCATGCGTTGTGCTTTCCAATAACGTTGTGACCAGTATGAAGAGTTTAATGACGACGTCATAACACCGCGTGAGCTGGAGGCATGAATAAACTTCCCATTATCAATGTATATACCGACATGGCGTACTCTTCGACTGGTTTTGAAAAAAACCAAATCGCCGAACTTGAGAGCCTTTTTAGTGATGTGTTTACCCGATTTGGCGAGCAGTTCAGTTGTGCGGGGTATTTTTTTCTTAAAAATATCGCGGAAGGTAACGTGTACAAATCCGGAGCAATCAATACCAGATTTACTCAGGCCACCGAGTTCATAGGGTGTACCTTTCCAGGAAAAGTAGTGTTTTGAGATTGCTGTCTGGGTTCGAGTTTGTTTGTCAGGTTTACCAAAAACAGCGGCATCATCACGAGTGATCTGTTTCGCGGGTGTAGAAGAACACCCTGTTATGGTGAGGGCAACACTGAGTATCAGTATACTGATAACGTATCCTGAGATGCCGGGCATATGGGTAAGCAAATGAAAATTACGGCGTATGCGGGCAATGGTTTCAGTTTTTGAGGGATGCATGGCTTAATCATAGGCTCATTTATTCTTTCGTCCAGTCGCTATTATAAATATGATCCTCAACGTGTGGATACGGAATCATGAATGGGTATTTCAGGTTTTGTTCATAAAAATGGATGAGAACACTGGGGGTTGGTTATTATAGCGGTCTGGCTGAGGTAGGCAGGCGGTATGGAGACGACTGAGGTTTTGGGTGGTTATGGAAATTGATTACGGCATGATTACGTCACGGTTGATGTTGGCGTTGCTAGCAGGTGGTGCTATTGGTATGGAGCGGGCGTTACACGGTCGTGAGGCAGGGTTTCGTACCCATGCCTTGGTCTGCGTGTCATCCAGCTTGTTAATGGTGTTGATGGTTTATCAGTGGCAACTGGTGCCGGAACAGTATCTGGATACTGTTCGCGCTGACCCGTCCCGTATGGCTCAGGGTATTATGACGGGCATTGGCTTCCTGGGCGCGGGTGTCATCATTAAAGAAGGTTTGACGGTGCGAGGCCTGACGACAGCAGCCTCCATTTGGATGACGGCCTCTATCGGTATTGTTATTGGCTTGGGTTTGTATTTTCCCGCCTTCCTGGCAACGGCAATGACGGTGATTATACTGTCTTTTTTCCGTTGGATAGAGAACCATTTGCCGACACAAATGTATGCAAAGTTTACCGTGCGGTTTATTCGTTCCAAACATAAAGTCGATGAAGATGCATTGCGAAAGTTGATTGGCGAACATGGTATTCGAGCCTTCGAGTCCAGCTATCAGTTAGACAATGAAGGTAAGAATTTTGAATATGAAATGACTATCCGCTCAACAAAGCAAGCCAATTTTCGTCGTTTGGCACAAACGTTAGTCGGCATGGAAGAAGTTTATGAGTTTAAAATCATTCCTTGTTAAAGAAGCGGCTTGCGACACTGCATTACTCTGTATTCTGATTTTTGAGTGTGGGTAACAAGTTGTTGAGTTGCGCAATAATCGCTTCGGTATCCCAGTGAATACCGGCATTGACGCCATACTGGATGTTGCCATCCGGGCCGATGACAAAGGTGGAAGGAAAAGCTAACACCTTCCATTGGCTTGTGAGTTTCCCACCGGGGTCAATGAGCACAGGAAAGTCGACGTTAACGTTGTCTAAAAAAGCACGTATATCATTCGCCGATTCAGCATAGTTGACGGAAATTAGCTGGAAGGGCTTGCCATTCATTGCTTGCTTTAAACGGTTCAAAGACGGAATTTCTTTGACGCACGGTGGGCACCAGGTTGCCCAAAAATTAATCAATGTCACTTTCCCCCGATAATCGTGAATATCAAAATGACGCCCCTTTGCGTCGGTCAGGCGAATTGGGCGGGCAGTTGCGTCACCAGTATACGGCTTGAGGCCGGTATTCAATCCACTTTTGGAGGGCCGGCTCACTGTGGTCGTCGGTGTTGTCGTGGATGCTGTACTGAGAGGCAGTGGTTTTTGAGGCATGGATTCCCGGCGCAATAATCGGGCGGCACGTAGAATCATTTTGGGTGCATTTTTCAATTGGGTAAGTGTTTCGGGGGCGGTATCCCTTTGGTAAAACACTGACAATACATCCTGAAGCATTTCCACAAAGACCGGCGCGGATGTTAATTGCGCTAATACCGCAGACAAGCTCCAGCGGTTACCATTGTTTTCGGCCTGAAATATATACAAGGGTGCATTGGTGGCGGCCAGCTCAGGAATGAACACCGGTGCCTTGCCCAGTTCCGGGATATAGCTGAAAAAGGAAGGGGAAAAAAGCACCGTGCCGAGTAATGTGGGTGAACCCGGCTTGCGAGTGGTTTTGGAACGCACTGTTTGGGCTTGCCATGCGCGCACTCCTCGTATGGCCGGTATGGCACCGTAGGTGCTGCTGACGACAAGCAGGTCCGTGTTGCGATTGTTGTGGGCTATTATCGCGGTGATTAAGTCTGCAACCAGTTCAGCGGGAATGTCGCGTAATGAACGGGCCCCTTTGGTCATGAATAGCGCATCGGCTAAATCAATCAGCCACACTTCGGTGCCTTGTTTAGCCAGTGCTTCGGCGGTTTGCCGGAGCCGTGGGTCGATACCAAAGCCTGGCGCAATCCATAAAACCCGCAATGCGGCTTTTTTGCGAGTGCTTTTAAATACGTCGAAGGAAATGTCGTCGCCAGAGTGAGTGCTGACTGACACGGAAATGCTGGCTTCTCCAGCATAAGATACTAGCGAATAAAAAATTAACCAGGCTGCTATACCGGCTTGTAATAAAAAGGGGGTAAAAAAGTGACGATATGTCACTGTGCCGTTATTAATGCAGGGGGAGGACGTGATGAGTGGGGAGTCGGGTGCGTTTATTCATACGTGCAGAGGTAGGCTGTATCGGTTTTTACGATGAGGTCAAATGATTGCTGGGCCTCAACGATAAAGTGGTTGCCTGATGTGAAGTCCATCCATTGAGTGGAATGGGGTAATTTAACGGTAAGCGTGCCCGAAATAACGGTCATGGTTTCTTTTTGAGCGGTGTTGAAGGTGTATTCACCGGGTGCCATAACGCCAACAGTTGCGGGTAACGTGGTGGTTTTAAAGGCAATGGATTTCACCTTGCCATCGAAATATTCACTGACGTCTAACATGCGTTACTCCATATAAATAAAAAACCCAGATACAAAAAAGGACCTCACCGGTAGGTGAGATCCTTTTAAGTGAGGCAACTGCTACAGGTGTTATTCTGGAACAACGTTACCTGCTGCCGGACCTTTAGGGCCTTGTTCGACATCGTAGCTGACTTTTTGGCCTTCGCCCAGAGTCTTGAAACCAGCACCCTGAATTGCGCTGAAGTGAACAAAAAGATCATCGCCGCCGTCATCGGGGGAAATAAAACCAAAGCCCTTGCTTTCGTTGAACCATTTTACTGTGCCTGTAGCCATAACTTTTTACCTTTCTATATTAAACAAAAAACCTATCCCAGAGGTGTTGAGTGCCTTGTGCGATCAATGAACAATTAATGCGCAATCAGTACCCACTCGTACTCAGCGGCAGAGTATAGCGGTTATTATAAAAAAAAGCTCACTTTGTTAAATTGGCCATTCCTTTGGCGACAAGTTGACAGGTTTGGCGGAATTGTTTATAGGCAATTTCGTCTAATTGGCAGTCAATGCTGCGGCGGTCGGCATAAAACAAACCGACGGGTTTGTCATGCACAAAGATGGACATGGCAAAGAAAGAATTGGTCTTGATGAGAACCTTGATGCTTTCTGGCACCAATGGCCAAAACTTCGCCCGATTATCATCATTTATCCAAAGGCTGACCTGTTTTTCCAGTAGGCGTGTGAATAAGTGAGGTTTGTCGAGCTTGATTTCAAAGCGACTAAAAATAGGGTCGTTGTCGCTGCCTACAATATAGCGAGAGACGAGCTTGTTGGGGTTTTTTGTGAGCAGCGTAAATACCACGCGATTGAGTCCAATGCCATCGTGCATACCATGCAGGGCGTTGCGCATCAGTTCATTGAGGTCCATCTTGCCGATACCCTTGTGAAGGGCGCGCAAGGCATCCTCATAGGCGTCTTTTTGAGGAATAAGACAGACCTGGGTTGTTGGTTTTTTGATGAGGGGGGGAGGTGCGACCATTGGGGGGGCGGCAGGGGAATCGGCCGTTGGGATTGTTTTTTCAGGTGGTTTATCTCCGGTTTTTGCTGGTGCAGCTACTGCTGTCGCGGCAATGGAGGATGTTGTTGCCTCGGTTTTAGGGGGCGATACCGTGCTTTGTGCGGGTTTTTGGGGTTGCGCCTCAACGTCGATGGCAGACTGGGCCCGCGCTTCAGCTTCGATTTCCGCCTCGGCTTCGGGGAACTCTTCTTCAACGCTTAAATATTCCCCGCCGGGCAACATTGGTAATAGTGTTGCGGCATGTCGCACCTTATAAAACGGCGCTTCGAGTGCAGCGCGCACGGCATTGAAATGGATGTGGGGCACCACTTCGTCAAGCGGTGCGTCCAGGTATTCAGCGATTTCCGGCAAAATCCGCTCAGCTTTTTCCCAGTACCAGCCGCGTTCTGTTGTGCGGGATAGCTGTATTGCCAGCATGACGCCACGCACACGTGGGTTGCTGGCATTTTCGGGGCGCAGGGCATCATTGACCAGGCCGGGCAGTTGCCAGTGGGCGGCTATTTCCCGGCTAAAATGCTCCAGACTGTTGCCGAAGGCAATGTACTGGGCCTCGTCCGTGGGCAGGTGGTCTTTTAACATGAGCTTACGGAATTGGTGCATTTTATCCGGAGCGTTAACCCATAAACTCATTTCAGCCACGTCATGTAACAGGGTGGCTAACATGACTTCTTCGGGCGCATGGTCATTTTTGATGTAGGCCCAGTCCCAGGCCTGAAATGCCGCGTGAAAGGCACGGCAAGCCGTGCGAGTGTAGCCCGCTAAGGCATACCCACTGAGTGTGGTTTCCAGTTGGGGGTGGCCGAGGGGTAAACGTTTTGCTTTTTCAATGCCAAGCAACATGGTTGCTTGCGTCATGCTGGATATATCGGCAAGGGGTTTTCCTGAATTAGCCTGAAGCTGCTTGAGGGTGAGCAGTGCGAGCCCAGGATCTTTGAGAATAATATTGCCATATCCCTCAAATGTTTTACCACCAGTAACGCTGACTTTGCGAAAGGTTCGTGCGGAGTGTGCAAAGATGGGCAATGCATCAGCAGTGATTGCGTCGATAGTAAGGGTGGCATTAATGCTCACAACTGATTCCATTATCCATAGCATCCCACCAGAAATGGAGGATTCTCTAAAGATTTTCGGCGCAAAGCGGCCGAGACTTTAACTTGAAAGATATAAATATTGCGCGCACTCATGAATAAGAGCATGGGAAGAACGTGAGAGCTGTGCTTTTAGGATCAAATTTCGGAGTAAAAAAAACCCCGCATGAGCGGGGTTTTTTCATAGAGTTTGCGCGAAGCAGTCCCGTATGAGGCGTAATGAACTGCTACGTTTGAACTACTACGTTATGAACTGCTGCATTTAGTCAGCGAGTACATTAGCTGCCTGTAGGCCTTTTGGACCTTGTTGCAGTTCATAAGTTACCTTTTGGTTTTCAGCTAAGGTTTTGAATCCTCCGCCGGAAATTGCGCTAAAGTGAACGAAAACGTCATCGCCGCCG
>NVUB02000041.1 GCA_002401775.2 Ectothiorhodospiraceae bacterium | reverse complement strand
CCGCTGGCCCCATTCATCCAGCAGTTTTTCGCTGGATTCCACCAGCGTGCCTGCCAGCTCAATCGTTTTGTAGTGATAATGCGGCGCTTCCAGTTGCACGGTACGGGCGAAACCACTCAGTGCAGCGTATACCGGCGATACGCTGCACTGCTGGCCTCGATACACGTATTGCACTTCCACGGTTGCAGATTGCTTTTGTTGCAATTTTTGTTGCAATTTTTGTTGTAACTTTTGTTGCGGCTTTTGTTGCAGTAATGCCTGGCTTAATAGAAAGAGACTGCCGATACTGGAGTCAAGCTGCTCAGTCAATACTTCAGACGAATAGGTGTCGTCGCTCCAGGCATGAATAATCAGACCGGCGCGGAAACCCTGTGCCTTGAGGTCGTCAAGCAGTCGTGTGTAACTTTTGGCATCGGCCACCGGCAGTTGATAGTGATCGCCATCAACGGCGTAACGGGTACCCGGACTGACCCGTGCCCAGCGTACCTCTCGTACCTCTGTATGTGGAAGGGCACGTTGTTGCCAGATTCGCTGAAGCTCGGCGATGAGATCGCCGGTCGCATCAAAAACCAAAATATCCCCAACTGGCTTTGAAACGGGTTGCAAGGGTGCATCGACCCAATCGGCATGCACGTACAATAACTCAGCACTATTCTGCTTTTCTGATTGCCGTTGCTTAGCTTGTTTAAGTTGCTTAAATTGTTTTACGCCTTCCGCCGGACTCAGTTCTCCCTTTTTCAACTGCTCAAGCAATAATGTCGTGCTCATGATATTCCCCCCGCCTGTACACGCTGTTCAGCGTCATGCAATTCGACCTCTCCATTTTGCAAGCCCTCGAATAACGCTAACAACGACTCGTCATCCAGCACTTTCCCTACCGGGCTGCCCAGCGCTTTTACGGTGTAATTTCTCATGACAAGCAAAACATCGCCGTGGTCATCCAACAGCCACACATCAAACCGGCCTATGCCACGGGTTATTTCTCCTTTTGCCTTTACGTAGGCAAAACAGCGAGAAGGGAGCGGAGCATGAAGTTCGATGGCATCAACAAATTGCGGCATCAGTGCTTCTCCCCGGCCAGTCGCCTCAACCGCCAATAGAAGTACGCTTTGCATAGCCCCATCGAGCAGCGCTGGGGGCAACGCCATCAAGTCGCCATTTGCTGCACTCGGCAGCTCAATGCGCGCCAACACTTCGCCTTCCCCCATCTGACAATCGTGCAATACACGGAACCGGGGCTGAGGCTCGACGCCAAGATCAGAGAAACATTGATAGACGGCATCCCCGTCTATCCGCCGCTGGCAACGTTGTAGAATGGCGGCAAGATCAACAGCGGCTTCCGGCGCAGGCTTTTCGAACGAAGCCGTGCCTTGGGAATGAATCACGCGTTCACCATCAGCTTGTACTACGCAGATTTCAAATTCGGCAATACTTTTGGTTGCATAACTTTTGGGTGCATAAAGATGGGATGTATAAAGGCTGATTTCAATTTCTCTGTCTCCCTCCTCAAGCGGGAACGGCCGGTTCCAGATGATCCGCTGCAATGCCCGAACGGAGCGTTGCCCTGCAATTTCGCTCGCAGCACGCGCCATTTCAGGAACAATGGCGGCAGGCACGATTGATTGACCATCCTGCGTACCGCCAAACAAGCCGTCCTGTGACAGCTCGCTAACAAAACTGACGCCCTGCAAAGTGGATGTATTACGCTTAAGCAATGGATGCAAACCCGGGGTGCTCTTCGCTGTATCTGAGCTGGCCGGTTGCGACAGCCAATAGTGTTCACGGCTAAAGGGATACGTCGGCAGAGAGATGCGATGCCACTGCGATGACGAGATATTTCCCCAGTCCACATCTTCCCCAGCGGCATAGGCTTGCGCCCAGGGACGAAGGGACTCAATAGTGCCTCTATCAATAGCGCCCCCATCACGCGCACCGGGAAAAACACCGCTTATAATGCCATGCGACCCAGGCCGGCGGTGTTTCGGCGCACCGCTCAGGCAATCAGCTGCCATGCCGGATTTAAGCCACTGCCGCAGACGCTCTTTCAATTCATGAGTTTGCGATATCAACAAGACAAGACGGTAAGGAAAGTGCCCTCGTCCAACCTGGAGAGTAAAAGCAGTGTCTGTCAGATTATGTGCGTTCCCATCGCGCTCAAGCCACTCAAGCAAGTCCACCACCCGGCGCCGCAGGGACTCTTCTGTCTTGGCAGAGAGAGGAATCAGGCAGACCTGCTCTTCATCCACGGCCGTGCGCAGTCTTGCCGGTGCCTCTTCTATCACCACATGCGCATTGGTTCCACTGTGACCGAACGAGCTGACGGCGGCACGTAACGGTTGCCCTGATTCCCCCTTCCACTCCCGCAATCCGGTATTGACATAAAAGGGACTTGTCTCGAAGTCGATCTGCTCATTGGCCTGTTTGAAGTGCAGAGATGCTGGCAAACGATGATGTTTCATCGACTGCAAAACCTTAATCAAACCTGCCACACCAGCCGCCGCCCCGGTATGGCCGATATTGGTTTTGACCGACCCAATTGCACAGAACTGGCGACGTTCAGTATAGCGGCGGAAAACTGATTTTAAGGCTTCGAACTCAATCGGATCACCAAGTTTGGTTCCCGTACCATGCGCTTCAACATAACTAATCGTAGCCGGATTAATATTGAATTTTTCATAAACACGTTGTTCAAGTTCAGCCTGGGAAGCGGCACTCGGTGCTGTAATACCGTTGGTTTTACCATCCTGGTTTATACCGGAGGCTTTAATAACGCCATAAATCTGATCACCATCCGCCAACGCTTGAGCAAGCGGTTTAAGCACCGTCACCCCTACCCCCTCCCCCGGTACAAAACCGTCGGCTTCAGAATCAAAAGCATGGCATTTACCTAGCGGAGACAACATTCCCATCTGACTCAACAAAACGTATCCATCAGGACGGGTCATTATCATGACACCACCTGCCAGTGCCATATCACACTCTCCACGACGAATACTCTCACAGGCGAGATGCACCGCTACCAGTGACGATGAACAAGCGGTATCGAGGGTGATGCTCGGTCCCTTAAGATCAAGCACATAAGCAATGCGAGCGGCAAGAATTGAATTCGAGCTCCCCAGAAAATATTCAGAACCAAACTCGTCACTGCCCCGCTTAACATCGGCAAAATAATCGCTACTGCCTTCACACCCGGCAAACACACCACAACGTTTTCCTGCCAATGCCTGTGGCGAATATCCAGCATCCTCCAACGCGGTCCACGTCTCTTGCAGAAACAAACGCTGACGCGGGTCCATCAACTCAGCCTGCTTCGGTGAGAGGCCAAAGAAAAGAGGATCAAATTCACCGATATTGGAAAGCAAGCCACCCCGCTTACAGTAACTGCGATTAGGGCGCTTCGGATCGGGATCATAGAATTCCTCTAACGGCCAGCGCTGAATGTCATCAATCATATCGCGCCCCTCAGCCAAACTATCCCAGAACTGCTCTGCATTTCCGGTTCCCGGGAAGCGACAGGCAATGCCGACCACGGCAATATCCCCAACAGCACCGGGAGGCATTTGAGTACTCGCTATAAAAGATGATTCCACTGCCACCCCCCTTTTTTCGGCAAGCGTTTTCTCGGGCAGGGCTGTTAAAGACTCACCATGGCTGTACTTCCCTGCAAGGTATGCTGCAAGCCGGGCAACCGTGGCATAATCAAAAAGCTCGGTAGGCGTTAGCGGAATGTCAAATCGTTGAGTAATACGCTTAACGAGTTCCAACGCTAACAATGAGTCAAGCCCCAGATCCATAAACGGCAGCTGAACATCCACTGCGGTATCGGAAATTTGTAGCACATCACTGGTAATCGCTATCAACTCACTCTCCACCTCGCCCACCACCTCACGAATCACCGTGTCGTCATTAACAACAACCGGTAATTCGGCAGACGATAAAGCGGCCATTTTTAAGGAGGGTTTACTGTCATACTGACTGCCGATATGCACAGCAAGCCGGACTACGGTGGCATGATCAAAGAGATTGGTGGGAGTCAGAGTAATATCAAAACGCTGATTAATGCGCTTGACAAGATCAAGTGCCAACAACGAATCAAGGCCAAGATCCATGAGCGGTGTCTGGGTATCTACCGCTGTAGCAGGAATCTGCAAAACCTCAACTGCCAAAGATACCAATGCGTTGCCGATCTCAGTCACTACATTCTGTTCATCATGTGCCGAAGCCGACGCACAAGCATCCTTTACGATTGCCGCTTGAACCTGAGGCTGTGGTTGTGGTTGTGATTCTGGTTTTGCATCAGCCCCGGCAAGCCTTAGTACACCATTACTTTCTGCAACCAGCACATGCTGGCCGACAATAGCATCAGCCCGTTCTTCAGCGCCCCTTACCACGGTACGCTCAAACCCCTGCTCATCAAGCAGCCTGCACCAAGTTCCAGTATTCAACAACGGCGAAGCGGGCATACGCAAAGCCGGGTCTTCAAATAGCCACCAACCATCCAGGGTGCCAAAGGTTAAGGTACTGAAGTTGTGAGTGTAGGTAAGTTCGTTCATCACTAACCACCCGTTTCTGGCGAGCAGCGCCTTCACATGTTCCAGTGTGTTTCGAATATCACGGGTGGCATGTAATACATTCGAGGCTAAAACAAGATCATAGCGACCCGGGGTTAACCCCTGACTCTCAATTGGCTCTTCTATATCAAATGTGCTGAACTGTAAAAATGGATAGTTATCGCCGTACTCACGTTGACCATATTGCGTAAACGCCAGAGAAACATCGGTGTATACATATTCCAAATG
Organism: Ectothiorhodospiraceae bacterium; assembly: GCA_002401775.2. Lineage (GTDB taxonomy): Bacteria > Pseudomonadota > Gammaproteobacteria > SZUA-152 > SZUA-152 > SZUA-152. The sequence goes on along the minus strand of NVUB02000041.1, from coordinate 41,766 downwards.
TTCGCCAAAACGACTGATATGCTTAAGCAGAGGGCGCGTTGTACCACCAGTACCGGCTCCGATTTCGATAATTCGAATTCGCCGACCGGGTGGCAGCGTCGACAAACGCCTCTCAATATAAGCCGAGACGGCCTGTACCACTAAGTCATTGGCATAATCTGCCAGAACATTCCCCGTGTAAATAGCGCTCACGAGATCCATGCACGAACCGGGAAACATCACGTCAGTAGCCTGAACGGTACCTCTTAGAATCTCCGGATAACGATCCAGGCAGGTACGCACAAGTGTCAGATAGGCAACAACGTCTGGGTGCTCTTTTACAATTTGGGCGGCATAGGCATCCAGGTTCAGCAATGCTGTCCGGGTTTCAGGCATTGCAAGACGTTCCGTAGCGCGCACCTGATCGCCCTCTCTAATGATCAAGTCCCCGTCTTCAAGCACCGTCAGCAGTGCCTCGAACAGACGGTCATAATTCGCGATCACTCTCATGTTCCGTTTGAGAGTACTCACATCCTGCGCCACACCGGGGCGAAGCTCCATGCCCATACGCCGGAAAGCATTAAGCAGTGCATATTGTCCGAATCGTGCCAGTGCCGACATTGCCCGAACCAATGCCGCCTCATCAATATCGGGTCGTGGTACGTGGGCTATCGCATCTATCATTGAGCCCGTAAAAGAATCGCCAAGACGCAACCGGGTATCGCCGTCAATCCCCATTAATTGCAACACATGTTCACGCACATGAAACACCAACACTTGCGCAGCGCCGCACCCCAATACCCGGCGTACCGCTTCAGTGCCCTCTTCCGGTGTCAGCGGATAAGCACCTTCCACTTCCTGTGTTGAACGATGCAAAGCATCACTGATTCTGCCCTGATTCGTTGCCCAAAACCCCCAGTTAACAACTTGTACAGGATATTGAACCTGCCCACGCAATACCTGAGCGAATGCATCCTGAAACTGACAGGCAGCCGCATAAGGAGCTCGTCCAGCGTTACCGGTAAACGACTGGCCGGAAGAGAAAAACAACAAAAAATCCAGGCGCTCATTTTCCAAGGCTTTAGCAAGAGCAAGGGTTCCCTGCACCTTTGGCGCAAGCGTGTTCCGCAATACCGGTTCTTCCAACTCCGCAAGTAAAGCAGGTTCAAATACCATTGCCGAATGAATGACACCATTGATACAACCAAACCGTGCCTTCACCTGCACCACAGCACCCCGAATAGATAGTGGGTCAGCAACGTCCGCTTGAAGATATAGTACTTCGGCTCCAGCAGCTTCAATTTCCGCAATCTCTGCGGCAAGTGCCGCGTCGGGCTCACGACGCCCCAGTAAAACCAGCTTGGCGTGAAACGTCGTGCCAAGATAGCGACTGAAAGCAAGCCCGACACCGCCCGCACCACCAATAATCAAATACACGCCACGGGCCTTAAACCGGGTTTCGCAGGTCGACGGCAAGTCGATAGGTGACAGCTTACGCACATACCGATCCGAACCACGCCATGCAACCGCTTCACCACGCGCTGAGGCGGGCTCGGAAACAACAGCGGCCGCTATTTTATCCGCGTCATCAGTCGCTCCCACATCAACACAGCTGACTTGCCAATCAGGACACTCCTTAGCCAACGACTGTACAAAACCACACAGACTGGCCGCATGTGGATTCGGGATATCCTCATGCAAAACCTGATACGCATTAACAGTCACCGCCTTTAATATCAGACGCTTTCCGCCCAATCCTGCCTTAAGCAAAGCCTTGGAAAGCCGGAACAGAGAAATGACACCGTTATTTTGGCCGGCATCAAGCGAATCGATAAGCGGAGCATTAATCGCCATGCCGCCTAAATGATAAACAACCTCAACCGCACCAATGTCATTCAAAATCCGTTCATAGGCACCGGGGTCATTCACCCCCGCCTGCCAATGATGAAGACTGCATCGCTCCGTCACATCTCCAAGAATAACGGCCACTGTATCGCCATGAATGGCACTCAGCGCCGTAGCAGCCTCTTCCCCTGCCTGGGTATAAATAATGAGTGTGCGCCCGGAGACAATTCCAGCACCCTCCGCCGAACGCGCTTCCGCTACCCAATACGGGGCATAAAGAAATCCTTTAAGCGGATCTTCGTTACTACTGCCTTTTGGCACAGCATCTGGCCGGGACATCGCGGTAAACGGCTCATCTCCTGTATTCTGCGTATCGGGTAAAGCGACCCAATAGCTATCCCGAATAAAGGGATAGGTTGGAAGCGGTATGCAACGGTTACTTCCCTTTGGGAAAGTGCCGGACCACGCAGGCTCCTGGCCCGCAATATAAGCCTCCGCAAATGTAACCAGTAAGTTCTTCAGGTCATCCGGGTTCAATCCAGCGCCCTTTAAAGAAGACACCTGTCGGGCTGTTTCGCTGGAAGTAAGCTCCCGCCCATCCGGGTATGAACGATAATTATCCGGACGCTCACCGCGACGCACACTGGCCATAGATTCACGTAATTCATCTAAATCGCGAACCACAAAGGCACAACGTCGGGTAAAGTGGCTACGACCAGCACATAATGTATAAGCAACGTCAGCAATACGATGACGGCCTCCCTCACGCACTAACCACTCCAGTAAATCTTCAAGACGACGTTCAAGAGCTTCGCGGGTTTTGGCCGACAAAGGAATCACGTAAAAAGACTTTTCTCCCTCAAGCGAAGGCAAGGAATGAGACGAGGAAAAAGCTGGTGCCTCCTCAATAACCAGATGTGCGTTAGTACCACTAAAGCCAAACGAACTGATCGCTGCACACCTTGCTGTTGAGTTGGGTGCTGAGTTGGGAACTGAGTTGGGTGCTGAGTGAGCCGGCCATTCCTGCAAATGTTTAAGCACATAAAACGGACTGTCAGCAAAACCAATGTGCTCATTCTCCCGATTGACGTGCAACGTTGGAGGCAACTGGCGATGTGCCAGCGACAGCAGTATCTTCATTACACCGCCAATTCCCGCTGCGGTAATGGCGTGCCCGATATTGCTTTTTACAGAACCAATGGGACAAAAACCACGTCGGTCAGTAAACTGACGAAAGGCGTTAGTCAGTGCCTCGATTTCAATGGGGTCGCCCAGTTTGGTTCCTGTGCCATGCGCTTCCACATAACCGATAGTTGCGGGATCGATTCCGTGCCGGCGATAGACATCAGCCAGCAGTTCCGTCTGGGATAAAGTGCTGGGGGCGGTGATACCATTGGTTCTTCCATCCTGGTTAACCCCGCTTCCCCGAATCACGCCATAAATACAATCACCATCCCTACGGGCTGCCGCCAACGGCTTGAGTATAATAGCGCCAACCCCCTCACCCGGCACAAAACCATCAGCCCCGTTATCAAAGCTTCGGCAACGTCCGCTCGGCGACAACATTTCTGCGTTACTGGCAATAACATGCATATGAGGTGTAGTGCCTATATACACCCCCCCTGCAACCGCCATTTCACAATCACCGGCCTGAATACTCCGGCAGGCCGTGTGTATTGCCACCAACGAAGACGAGCAGGCAGTATCAATGGCCACTGCCGGCCCTTTAAGGTTCAAAAAATAAGCGATACGCGCAGCCAGTACGGAACCTGAATTACCCCAAAAGGACTGAGCCTCCTCTGCCACACCAGCCGCAACCATACGCTCACGATAATCCCCGGACAGGGTACCGACAAAGACACCGCACTTTGAACGGGAGAGCTTATTGGCATCACACCCTGCCATTTCAAATGCATTCCAGCATTCCTCAAGAAACAGCCGTTGCGCCGGATCAGTCAGTCTGGCTTCTTTGCCGGACATGTTAAAAAACACCGGATCAAAACGGTCGACATCCTCCAGAAAACCACCCCAGGGGCAATAGGTTTTATCGAGCTGGCTGGGATCTGGGTCATACCAGGCGTTCTTGCTCCATCGTTCGGAAGGAACCTCGGTCACTGAGTCCTTGCCTGCGGCCAGATTCTGCCAAAACTGCTCCAGATTACGGGCACCGGGAAAACGCCCTGAAAGACCGATAATCGCAATTTCCATTTCGTTGGTGGCTTTCTTATCATCACTGGCTGCCTCTTCTGGGCTATCTTGCACACCCTTCGTGGCAGTTGCAGCTTGCACGGGCGCATCGGCTGTTACTACCACCTTTCCTATATTCTCTCGTGCGTCAACCCAACGATAAGCATCACGCACCTGAGCAAAAGAGAACACCTTACCCACCGTAGGTTTAATGAGCCCCGCCCGCAATGTATCTGCCATAATTTCAAGATACTCTGCGACACGTTCAGGACGCTCAAGGAGAAGACGGCGCAAATCAATGCTAAAGAAAGATTGATTTTGAATAAACCGGGACAAATCAAGTTTTGCGGATGTCTTCAGCGCCGTCATGGCGATTTCGATATACCGTCCCCACGGTGCCAGTATGTCTACCCCCTTTTGTATCGCATCACCGGACAACGTATTGATGACCACATCGACCCCATAACCGTCCGTAATGTCACGAATCCGGTCTGCAAAATCCTCCTGCCGATAATTAATGGTATGATGCACCCCCAGATTTTGAAGGTAATCAAGCTTGGCAGAGGAACTGGCCGTTGCGAACACTTCAGCACCGCTCGCCAGCGCCATCTGCACGGCAATCTGCCCCACCCCACCGGCGGCGGTCTGAATCAACACTTTGTCACCCGGCCGTACTTGCGCACGTTCGAAGACCAGATGCATTGTCAGAAAGACAACCGGGAAGGCACATGCATTCTCATGTGACACATTTTCAGGTTTGAGTACCACAAAATGTTGCGGGGTGGTTACAACCTGACTATGCGCCCCGAACTCATGCCCGGTCAGGCCCACCACTTCGTCACCACAATGCACCCCGGTAACCGCCCTACCAGTTTTGAGCACGACACCTGAAAATTCAATGCCGGGCGTAAACGGATAATCCGGCATGGTTGGGTACAATCCCTTAACACACAACAAATCACCAAAGTTGAGCGAAAAAGCTTTAACCAAAATTTGAACGTCGTTGTCAGCAGGCTCAAGCGGTTGAATCGCTATAATCTCAATATCCGCTGCATCACCCGGTTTGTTCAAACGAAGCGCCCGGTATTCGGAATTTTCTCGAGGCAACACATCCATTGTCGACACTATTGGATCCGCCTCATTCGACACAGCAGAAGTCTCTGCTGCTACCGCTTCAGAATGACTCTCCAGAATGTGCTCCATTAAGGCATCAACATTTGCATAGTCATATAACACAGTGGTTCTCAGGGCGATGCCGAGCGCATTATTCAGCTGCCGAATTAACGCCAAGCCACTGACAGAACCCAGCCCGTATTCAGAGAATGAACGATCAAAAGACAACTGTTCAGCGGTGATTTTTAAAGTCTCACTCACCGCATGTACGATCTCGGAACGCACCTTCTGTTCGATATTTTCACAAGACACAGGCTTGGCAAAGGTTGTAGGTTCAACCGCCACGGAAGCTGACTTGGCAGCAACGGCGGCGGGCGCTGTCCGGCCAACAGCCACATCAGAACGGATAACCCCGGGATTTTCAACGGCAGGCGGCAGCGGCGTAATCCAGCAGCGTTCGCGGGCAAAAGGATATCCCGGTAAAGAAACCCGTCGCGGCCGGGCACCGGAATGCAATTGTTTCCAATCAATATGGATTCCCCTCGCCCAAAGCTGCCCCAGCTTATCCAGGCGACGACCTTGTATGGCGGACCGCAGAAAAGCCTCCCCATCAGGCCCATCGAGCAACCAATGATCGCTATTGTTGCTCGCGGTATCCCCCCTATACACATTGACCGGGGATGAATCGCCACGCGCTAATTTCACTAAACAGGCTTGTAGTTCTGAGACACTGGAAACAACCAGCGCTAACCGTTCTTCCATTGCCTCGCGTCCACTCTGGAGCGTCCAGGCAATCTCTGAAAGAGGCATATTTGAGTGATTTTCCAGGGCGTCGGCCAAAGCCTGCGCTAACACCAGCAAACGCTCACTGCTGCGCGCAGACAAAACAATTAACTGCTCACCTGCGGCCACAAACTCCAGCACAGGTTGAGAAAACTCCTCAACAATAAGGTTCGCATTACCGCCACCGGCACCAAACGCGCTGATCGCCGCACGTCTGGGAAGAGAAGATTTACTCTCGCCATTGTTCCTCTCGCCATTGTTCCTCTCGCTATTGTTCCGCGGCTGCCAATCACTCAAGGTTCGTTGTACATAAAACGGCGTTGCCGCAAAATCAATATTGGGATTAAGGGACTCGGCATGTAACGACGGTACCAGACGACGATGCTTCATCTGTAAAAGCACCTTGGTTAATGCTGCCATGCCTGCCGCCGACTCAAGATGGCCGATATTGGATTTGACCGAGCCAATCGCACACGATTGCGAGGCGGCACCGGTAAGCGTCTTGGTTAAACCCGCCACCTCAATAGGATCACCAAGCGCTGAGCCAATACCTTGTGCCTCCACATAACTAATACTGCCGGGGTCAATATTGGCCGCTCGAAGGGCAGCAGACATCGTACGTGCCTGTGCCTGCGGATCAGGCACCATATATCCACCGGTTCTGCCACTGTGGCCAACCGCACTGCCCTTAATCAAGGCATGAATCTGATCACCGTCTGCCAACGCTTTCGACAAGGGTTTCAGAAGAACCGCACCGACGCCCTCTCCGGGAGCAAAACCATCACCGCCCGTACCAAAGCTGCGACAACGACCGTCCCGGGAAAGCATGCCTGCTTCACTCAAAAACACATATTTATGCGGATGAATACTCACGTTAACCCCACCCGCCACTGCCAGGTCACATTCACCACGGCGAATGCTCTCACACGCCGTGTGAATCGCCGTCAACGACGACGAACACATCGTGTCAACGGCAACGCTCGGCCCTTTGAAATCAAAGAAAAAAGAGGCACGGTTGGGAATTGATGCATGGATCGACGATGGCTGCAACGTCCGGCCACGGACTTCAGCTTCCATAGAATAAAGCTGATACTGAGACCACATAGAACCGACAAACACACCCACAGTTGAATCCGCAAGTCCCGCGCGCGTATACCCTGCATCCTCAAGCGTGTGCCAGACTGTCTCAAGAAACAGTCGTTCCTGAGGGTCCATCAGTTCCGCATCTGCCGGCGAAATATTAAAAAACAGCGGGTCAAACTGATCGACACCCTCCAGAAACCCACCCCACTTCGAGTAACTGCTGCCAAGGCTTTCCTGATCCGGGTCATAGAAACCTTGCAGGCTCCAACGGTCATCAGGAATCTCGGTAATACAGTCCCGCCCCTGACACAGGTTGTCCCAGAACTCATTCAGATTGCGTGCTTTTGGATAACGTCCGGCAATGCCAATGATGGCAATTGGATCCTCTGAATGCTGCTGCCGTGCATCGCTCAGCACATTGACTGAAGGCGCAGCATCAACATCAATATCAACAACAGCTGAACCTGTTCCAATCGACCCGGCTTCCATTTCGGAAACGGCACTACTGGCAACCGTAGCGCCGCTTTCTGCAATAATCACCCGCTGCTGCCATAAATCCACCTGGTCGGGCAACCCCAACAACTCCGCATGACGAAACCCCGATTTCGCGAGCAACGCCTGCCAATGCTGAACAGGCAACAGAGGGGCACCACTGACTCTATACTCCTTATCTGAATACAACCACCAGCCGCTCGTCATACCAAAAGTCAGCGTCGTAAATACTGATTTTCGAGTGATTTCGTTACCAATCAACACTCCGTCAGCCACCAGCAACGCATTAACACATTTCAGTGTCCAGGCCATGTTTCGAGTGGCATGTAACACATTACTGGCAAGCATTAAATCGATGCTCTTGAGCGTAAAACCTTGCTCAGTCGCCTCATTTTCAATATCCAGTTTACGAAACTCAACGAAGGGAAACTCTTCTGCAAATGCCGCATCCTCCTCAGGCGTCAACATCATTGCCACATCCGTATAAAAATAATGGACATGGGCGGCATAAGGCTTAAGGGCACGAAGAACAAAACGTGACGTTCCTCCCGTACCCGCGCCAATTTCAAGCAATGTAATGCGGGCGGAAGGATCATCCGCTAAACGGCACTGAACAAAACTGGCGACGGCCTGCGCAACCGCTTCGTTATAACAATCAGCCAAGGGATTACCGCGATAGATATTCCCAACCAGTGAAGTATCGCCCTTGGGAAACATAACCGCTACGTGGTTTGTACGCCCGGTTAATACCTCCGGATAAGCAGTAACACAATTCCACAGAAGAGCGAGATGGGCCTGGATTTCTGGGTAATCACGTTCTAACCGGTATTTTTCGGCCTCCAGTTCTTGCAAACCCAAGCGTTCAAAACTGTCGAGCCGGGCCGTGCCTGTCAAAGCCTCCCCACGTTGCGCAACGAAGCCAGCAGTAATCAGAATTTCAATAATGACATCGCACAGGCGATGGTAGTCAGAGGTGATGGCTAATTGCTTAAACAGAGCGGCACGGTCGTAAGTCTCACCCACCTTACGATACACCCCCATTTTACGTAACACACACAAAAGCAGCTGTTGGCCAAACTGCTCCAATTCCTGGTAAGCCTCAGACGTACGCAATAATCCGCCGGAAGCCTGCGTATGCGCAAATACACGGGATGCCGCCCGGATGGTTTCTCTCCCTTCCGGCAGCGATTTCGCTACAGACACGGGGGCTTCTATCTCGACCCCCATGGCATGCAATGTCTCCTCGCTGGCCTTCGCAGCCAGTACCTGTCGAGCACCGGTCGACAATACCTGGTCGAGAACCGCGAGTCCCTCCCCGACCTGGATCGAATAAAAACCGCGTTCATCCATGCTACGGCGGTATTCATCGGTGGCGACCACACCGACTTCGCCCCAGTAACCCCAGTTGATGGTATGGACGGGATAACTGACGTGACGATCGAGCGCATGGGCAAGCGCATCCTCGAAGGACGAGGCTGCGGTATAATTGGCCTGTCCGATGCTGCCGGAAAAAGACAGCGCCGAGGAAAAGAAAAGCAGGAAATCCAGATCCAGCCCGGCCAACGCCCGACACACGACGACGCTACCCTGCACTTTTGGCGTCAGCGCTGCCTGCAACGCCGCCTCGTCCATGTTCGCCAGCATGCGATCCTGTAGGACAATCGCCGTGTGGATAACGCCATTAATCTCACCGAAGCGGGCCCGGGCCGAAGCCATAACCCGTGCCATAGCGGCCTCATCAGAGGCGTCGGCGCGCAGGTAAAGTACCTGGCCACCGGCCGCTTCAATGTCAGCGATGCGTTGCCGACGCGCTTCATCCAACTGACTTCGGCCCACGAACACAAACCGCGCGGCGAACCGCTTTGCCAGATCAAGTGCCAGCGTTAAAGCAATCCCCCCCGTACCGACAATCAAATAGACACCACCGTGACGAAAGGCGCTACGCGTACTCGCCGCAAAAGACAGCGGTCTGAACGCCTGTATCAGGCGGCGGGTACCTCGTAACGCCACATCACGCTCGGTTTCCGCAAGAATCGCTTTCGCCCAATCGTCCCAACAGTCACCCAGATCGTCACGGCGGCGTGCACGAATATCCAGGTCGATGACGCTGCAAGTCCATTGCACGTACTCTTTGGCAATCGTGCGCATAAAGCCCTGTACCGCCGCCGCATGTGGGCATACAGCATCATCTGCATCAACACGCTGGGTATCGGTTGTCACGACTTTCAGCGCCAGCGGCTTTCCGCCGTATCCTGCGCCATGAAACGCCTTAAGAAAACGAAACAGGGAAACCACCCCCTCTGTCTGAGCCTGTGCCAGCGAGACCAGATCAAGCGGGTCAGCCGGCACTGTGAACAACGCCCCGAGAAAATAGACGGTCTGCGGCTGAGGTATTTCACCAACAATGCGGGCAAACGCTTGCCTATCGTCCATATCCACTTCCCAGACTCTTGGCGCACGCTGTACGGTTGTATCGCCGAGTATGATCTCCCACATACCGGTATGGTGCGCAGCCAGCGCGGTGCTCAATGCGGCCACAGCCGGTGTATAAACCACCAGAGTTTCTCCTGCCGCACCATGGGAAAACGCCGGCAACGGCTGTGGCAGCCAAGTCGGAAGGTAGCAGAATTTATGGCCTATATGCTGCTCTACAGCCCGTTCGGAAGCGGGAAGCAAATCGACCGCCGTAACCTGCTCCGGTGAAGTTTGTGCACGTTCCAGTGACGTTTGTGCAAGATGAGCGATGAGCTTATTCAGCGTGTTGTGCTCAAACAGCAAGGTCGGGTAAAGCCGAATGCCAAGGTAACTTTCCAGGCGCTTGACCAGGCCAAGCAGATCCTGGGAGTCCAGCCCCAGGTCATAGAATCCGTTATGATGCTCGGCCTCGCTGACTGGGCGCCCCAGCACCTGCTCCACTATTTCAATCACTTGCTGCGGGATATCCGACGGCGACATCTCCAAATTTGCCTCTCCCCCAGACTCAACAGCATACGTTGCTGACGTTGCCAGCGCCGGCGACGCCGTTATCGTCACCTCGCTAACTGGTGCGGCGTGTGTGTCCTCCAGGGCGTGAGTGTCCTCCAGATAGGTAACCAGCTTATCAACGGTGTTGTACTCGAATAACAAGGTAGGATAAAGACGGGTTCCAAGCCGGGTCTCCAGCTCTTTTACCAGCGCCAGCAAATCCTGCGAGTCAAGCCCGAGCTCGTAGAATCCCACCGCACCTTCCGCCCCCTGGAGCGGTCGCTTAATGCTCTTTTCCACCAGCGACACCACTTCAACACGCCAGTTTGCGCCAGACTGCGGTGCAGGCACGAGCGTGGCAGCCCGATCATCCGCCGCTGGCACATCGTCTTCGACAACAAGATGCTTGATCAACTGGGGGGAACGTACGTGCAATACACCAAGCCTGCGATAACGTGCCACCAGCGCACCCTGTTCATCGTAAATATCAATATCAATGTAGGCGATATCGCTATCTGACTTGAATGCGTCGCGCTGCCCCTTTAGCAAAATGAAACACCGTTGCGGCAAACGACGAATGGCTTGAAAAGAACCGAAAAAAACGGGAAGAAAAGTGCGGTCTTCGTGGGCATCCATCAACATGCCCATCAGACAAACGGCACCATCAAGCAGAGATGGATGCAGGCAGAAAGTATGATCATACTGCCGCGCTAATTCACCCAGTTTCACGTCAGCAAGGATATAGTTACGCCCCTCGTGGATGCGCCCTTGCAACTTCATAAATTCGTAGTGCTCAATACCGGTCTCGCGCAAGGCCGCGTAGGCTCGATCAAGGTCGTGCTCAACAAGCGCTGCCGCCTTCAACGAGTCGATATTAATATGGGTTGGCGGGAGGCTATCGACGAGGTGCAATTCCCCTTCCATATTGTCAATCCAGTCTAACTCAAGCACCAGATTATCCTTAACTTTCTGGCTGCAAGCATGAATAGCCCAGAACTCGCCGTTGTTCTCAAGCGTCAGGCGTAGCTTTTTGTCAAAGGCAGAAGAGGTAACAAGCGCCTGTTTGAGCGAAATATTTCTGAGCTCCATAGAGGCAAGATCAAAACCACGGCTCTCAAGAAAACGAAGAACAATGTCAACAAACGTCACTCCAGGCATGACCCGTTCTTTGAACAGGCGGTGATCCCTGACGATGAAATCCTCATTTTTGATCGTTAGACTAAACTGCAACCGATTGTCGCTCCCCATTGAGTTCCCCATATCCCAATCAAAAAAAAATCCAACCGCCGTGCCGGAACACCGCCGAAGTATATTCACATCCTGTTTTAGTCATCCTTGCTTTGTTTTACTTTTGCAAGTCTATCCAGAAGTACCGTTCCAGAGCCCTATTGCGTTTCATCAATCAGCTCCATGAACGGCTTAATGCCAGCGGGCGATAAATCCCGTTTCGATGCCCTTCCCCCCCCGAACCCCCGGAAAAGTATTGCTCTTTATCAATCCAGAAGCGCCTCCTGTTGAACCGCACCGGCGGCAAAGACCGGCGCCGCTGTTGGTATGGCAACTGAAAACACTCTGGGTTAAACTCGCCCAGCACGGCATGCACGTTCGTCCCTGCAAAACCGAACGAGCTAACGCCAGCCCGGCGCAGACCACCCCGTGGCTGCCAGTCAGACAAGCCGATGTTGGGATAAAATGGCGACATTTTGAAATCAAAACGAGAATTGGGGTGCTCACAATTCAGCGTCGCTGGAAGCTGCTTGTGGTGCAGAGATAAAACCACTTTAATGAAACCAGCCACTCCGGCTGCACACAGTAAATGCCCAATATTGGTTTTTACGCTTCCCACAGCACAGAACTGCCGATCGTCGGTGGCCCTACCAAATACCTCCGATAACGCCCGAAGCTCGATGGGATCGCCAATCATAGTACCCGTACCGTGAGCCTCGACGTAACTGATATCCGCCGCACTCACTCCTGCCTGATGCAATGCCGTCACAATGACGTCCTGCTGCGCACTGGGATTGGGTGTAGTCACCCCCATGGTACGCCCATCATTATTGACCGCAGAGCCGTCTACAATCGCATAAATAGAGTCGCCATCCCTGATGGCCGTTGCGAGGGGCTTAAGCAGTACTGCACCACTACCTTCACCAGGCACAAAACCATTTGCACGCTCATCAAAGGTAAAACAACGGCCATCAGGCGACAATGCCTGACACTCGCTCAGCATTAAATATTGATTTTCATCAAGCAGTATATCCACGCCCCCCGCCAAAGCCATCTCACAATCGCCAACCTGTAGACTGCGACATGCGGTATGAATAGACATCAGCGACGAGGAACAGGCACTGTCCAGAACAACATTGGGACCTCGTAAATCGAACAGATGCGAAACATGGGAGGCAATGAAGTTTTGATCAACGCCGAGTACGGTTTCCGGTAGCAGCGAGCTTATGCGATTCCGATAGTTACTCGAGCGACTGCCAACGAATACCCCCACTCGCTGCCCGGCCAGGTCTGGCTTACTATATCCAGCATCCGAAAAGGTCTGCACGGCAGTCTCCAGAAATTGACGGACTAACGGGTCGATATGGGAAGCCATGTCGGCCTTCAGGCCAAAATACTCGGGGTCGAAGTACTCAATATCCTTAATGAAGCCTCCCCACTTGGAAATACTTTTGTGTTTGCCGCGCGCTGACGAATAGTATTGAGAAACATCCCAACGTTGCGCGGGCACTTCCACGATACTGTTGCGCCCCGCCACAAGATTCCTCCAGAACGCGTCTTTATCAGGGGCCTCTGGGAAGTGACATGCCACACCAATGACAGCAACTTTGCCAGTAATCCCCGTCTCATCAACCTGCCTAGAGCCGGTGCCTGGCATACTCTTCGCAACAGACACTGTCGAGGCGTGGCTATCATCGGGCACCGGAATCACGACCTGATCCGATTGCCCTCCTGATTGCCTTCCCGAGACAGTGCCCTGTGCGGTGATCCGGCTGGCAAAGTGAGTGGTTAAGTACGCGCTCAATTGCGCGATCGTTGGGTATTCAAGGATCACCGTAGGATCAAGCTTTTCACCCAGCCATTTCTCAATATTCTTGACCAGTCCGGCCACCAGTATGGAATTGACGCCGAGTTCACTAAATGGCGTATCTTCTGCCAGCTCCGAACGGGGGGTACGCAACTCTTTCGCGAAAAGACCCATCAGATACTCTTGAATGCTCGCAGACGATCTGCTTGCGTGGGCAGATTGTTGTTCTTCAAACGAAGGCAGAGGAGGGGCAGCGGATACTGAATTGAACTCTATCTCTTCGGTGCTCACTGGTGCTAGCCAATGAGCCTCTCGCTGAAACGGATATACTGGCAAAGATACTTTGTGGAAAGATCCCTCTGGATACAGTTTTCCCCACTCAACATCAATTCCATGGCGCCATAATCCAACCAGCAGAGCGATAAACCCCGAACCTGTTTGCGTGTCCATCTGCAAACCCGTCTGCAAACCCATGTCAAACACCTCATCTGCCTGCCCATGGCGGCACAACTTTGACTTCGTACCAAAATCCAGGCGCAGCCCTGCTGTGGTCATTCCACCGACCGGAACCGCTGGCATATCAACAGAATCCAGAGCATGTTGAAACCAAACATGTGGATCCTCGATGTTGTCCAGTCGCTGACTATACTCGCGAATTCGAGTATAGGGCTGGGCCAGATTCATACGCGCCTGACGTTGCGCAAGCGTTTCAGCCACGGCCGCAACCGCTTCCGGGCCACGACTAAACAGATCGACGAGCGCGAATTGCGGCATAACACCATCAAGTAACAGGTCTACTATTTCCCGAAGGCACACATCGTTTGAGAGCAATGGATCACTCAACCCCCGCTGATGACTAAACTTGCAAAGGGCAGAGGAGATGACCAGTGCCAGTAAAGCACTTTGCGAAGCAAACGGATAATTTTTCCCGGCGGGCAACGGAGAGCGAAGCATGACCTGCAAATCCAGTCCAGCTGGTTCTAAAATGCGCCCCCACTCATCCATATATTTGTTAAATGAGGACTGAGAATTAATCAGCAGCCGCGCTCTGCCCACCAGTTCCGATACAACCTGGCTGGGTATGCACACCCCATCAATAAGAGCGGCCAGATAAGTTGCGTCAAAGCCCCACGGCATGATCAAACGTTGCTCTGCTGAATCGTAGAAAGGTATCGCCCTGGGCCGGTGTAATTTAGCCTCTTTCCACTCGCACTGATTCAACAGCAGCGCAGCTGCATCAGCCGAAGACAGAATCCCGGTTACGGCCAGCCCAGCCCACAAACCTTGCCCCAATACCGTTAATTGCTGGGGTGCCACAACCAATTCAAGCAGTACACGTACGCAGGCATATTCCACCGCAAACGCAAATACCCTGCTCGGTATCGCTTCACGGCTGTCCACCCATGCCGCTACGCTCGGGTCAACTTCGTAAACAGCCTGGGAAACTTCATGAAAATGGCGCTGGAATGCTTCATAGCACCACCACTCCTGCGCCACAGCCTGTGCCTTAACAGGTGTAAGCCCTGCCAGATGTAGATACCAGCCTTTGCCTGCTGCCTCTACCGTTTCGTCCCCCGAGCGCTCAATCACCCTAGGCAAAATAACGTTATCTCGCAAACAAACCGCGAAGCGATAAGGCATTGATTCACGCCCCAAGGCAAGGGTAAGACACAAGTCAGTAAACGATGCTTCAGCAAAATCATCGCTCGTGACGAACCTGCGCCATTGCTGCAACATGTCTTGCAGCGCAGCAGGGGTTTTAGCCGACAACAGAAACGGCAGCTCGTCAACCGAATCGGTTTGAATATCGGCGGTTGCGCCACTAGGCTCGCATTGGAACTCTTCCAATACGACGTGTGCATTAACTCCACCGAAGCCGATAGCACTTACCCCGGCACGACGCGGCGAGCCATCGTCTAAAACAGGCCACTGGCCCGCTTCATGCGCGGGCAAAAACGGCGAGGCGGCAAAATTGATCTCTGGATTGAGTTTGTCGATATTCAGCGTTTTCGGCACCCTCCGATGACGCATCATCAATAAAACCTTAATCAACCCTGCAAGTCCAGCAGCACTAAATAGATGTCCAATATTCGACTTAACCGAACCAATCTTACAAAAGCCTTGCCGTGACGTATGCTGGGCAAACGCCTGAGTAAGCGCCTCTATTTCAACCGGATCACCTATTGCTGTCCCAGTCCCATGTGCTTCCATGTAGCCTGCGGTCTCCAGACTAAGGTTTGCATCGGCCCAGGCTGCGAGTACCGCATCACGTTGCGCGGCAACACTCGGAGTGGTAATGGTTTGCGAATGTCCGCAATGATTGACCGTGCTGCCACGAATAACACCATGGACATGATTACCATCGCGGATCGCATCATCCAGCCTTTGCAGTAATAGGACAGCGACCCCATCCCCGTAGACGAAGCCGTTGGCGTGACTATCAAAAGCCTTACACTGCCCATCAGGGCTCAGCATGGAGGCTTTATCAAACCCGGTATAGCGCCAAGGGTGGAACGGCAAACTAACCGCTGCGGTCAAGGCAAAATCACTCTCACCCAAAAGCAAGGACTTTTTTGCTTCGTGAACAGCAACTAAAGATGAGGCGGTTGCCGCATCCAGTGAGAAACTTGCGCCACGGAAACCGAACGCATGAGATATCCTATTTGCAGCGAGACATTCAAAATTACCAAATGCCGCATGACTGTCAACGTCCCTGCCCCTGTTCAATGCAAGCAAGCTGTAGTCACTGCCTGTAATTCCGAGGTAAACAGAGGTAACACGATAGCGTAACGTAGCCATCGCTACGCCAGCATCTTCGATGCAGTGAAATGCTTCCTCCAATACAAGCCGCTGCTGCGGATCCATGCTCTCGACCTCGCGCCGAGAGAGCTTGAAAAAGTCGTGATCGAACAGATCGATCCCTTCGATAGCAGCACAATAGGCGGGGGCCGATATTTTCTCTTTCAGGCCACTCAACGCCCAGCGCTGGGGGGAGACTTTTTTTACTGAATTTCGCTCATCCTGAAGATTACACCAAAACGATTGGTAATCATCAGCGTCGGGAAAACGGCATGCCATACCAATAACAGCAATATCCCCCTTCCCATGAACATAACTGTAACTCTTCATCGCTCCCTCGACTTACCTGCATAGTAAAGAAATCATATCAATAAAGTACGTTAGAAAACGTTGATTTTCGGCTTCCAGAACTCGTCCCGCTTAGCCTTATCCAGCGCCGCACAGTAATAACTGCGCACCCCTCATTCATCAACCTACCCCACAAAATCAACTCCTTGATTTTCCGGCCCAATAGCTCAACTGTTTTTTTGATTATGAAGCATGGGCAGTCCCTGAGATAATTCAATTATCTCAGTCGCATTCCATGGAAAATCTACCCATGACGGACACAGTAGAACCTATTTTTAACTCAATGTCTAACATTAAAAAGCCTAAATGATTATTTATGGCAGCCTTATATTTTGCATTTTTAGTCATTTTTTACGAAAGACGACATTTCACAACCATCAGCTATTACTGCGGGAGCCGTCTACTTGCGGCATGTACAAATTGTGGCACGCACAAAAAGTACATTTTCTCGTTAGTTCAATCCGCGATTGTTATTAACCCGGCCCTTAAATAAGCAAAGTAGCCCCCCGGCTATGCTGGGGGACTACCAAAGGTTTGACCTATACGTCGGTCATTGCGTATCTCGACCAAGAGAAGGAGACTCACAAATGAAAGAGTATCAGAGCTTGAGACACACGAAGTGAAACTGTAAGTATCATGTAGTGTTATTCCGAAACACCGAAAGTCGAAAATATTCGGAGGGTTAGAGACTGTAACCAATTCTGTGTAACTGCCCGAGTTAAGTTTCATACATAATCAATTAAACAGTCTTCAAATTCAATCACCTCGACACCACTCTTGTGGGGTGTAAAGCGATTGAGAGCGGTTTTCCAATTCCGAATAGGCATCGTACCCAAAGCCAGGCTCTCCATTTTTTGAGGCTTGTTGTATCGCAAGATAAACCACTTTTTTGCAGCATCGTCAGCGGGGAAAAGTTTGCGCTTTTTAATCGCTTTTCGAATCACACTATTCAGTGATTCAATAGCATTGGTAGTGTAGATTGCCTTGCGGATATCGGCAGGGTAATTAAACAACGTGTTGAGGTTGTGCTAATGCGTTCGCCAGCTTCGGCTGATTTGTGGGTATTGTTCATCCCAACGTTTTTCAAATTTCTCTAGCTCAAGCAAGGCTTCATCCTCCGTGATCGACTGGTAAATTCTCTTTAAGTCCGCTGTGACGGCTTTGTAATCTTTCCAGTGCACAAAGCCTACTGAGTTGCGCGCCATGTGGACGATGCAAAGCTGGACTTTCGTCTGCAGGTAGACGGCCTGTATCGCGCTAGGAAAGCCTTATAAGCCATCGGCGCAGGCAATGAGGTATTCATTGTCACCACGATTTTGAAGCTCGGTGAGCACGCTTAACCAAAACTTGGCGCCTTCATTTTCTGACAGCCACATATCGAGTAATTCTTTGTGGCCTTCCATGTTGACACCGAGGGCGAGATAAATGGTTTTATTGATGACCTGTTTATCCTGCCGTATTTTAAGCACGATGCAGTCGAGATAAACAATTAGGGTACACCGCGTCCAGTGGGCGAAACTGCCATTCGACGACTTGCTCAATGACGGCATCGGTGACCTTTGAGATAAGACTGGCCGAGACATCCGCTCCATACATTTCTTTGAAGGTAGTGACGATTTCTCGGGTCGACATACCCTGCGCATACAGAAATAATATTTTATCGCTCATCGAGATAAAGCGGCGCTGCTTTTTTTGACGAGCTGCGGCTCAAAATCACCCTTGCTATCACGCGGGCTATTAAACTCAAATTGGCCGTCTTCGGTTTGGAGGGTTTTGCTGGCAAACCCATTACGACTGTTGGCGCTGCTAGTTTTCTCGTGCTTGGTATAGCCTAAATGGTTGTCAAGTTCAGCGTTCAATTCCGCCTCAACCGTGATTTTGGTGAGCATCTGCCGGAATTCGTTTAAATCCTCTTCTGTTTTAATATGCTTCGCTGCTTCTTGCGCGATGGCTTGGAGGTCTTCTTTTTTCATTATTATCTATTCTTTCCCTTTGAGGGGCTAATGATAAACAATTACACAGAAAAAATTACAGCCTCTCTTTAAGGCGCTCACCTAATAAACACTGAATTCGCCGGGGGTCACTTAACTACACTTAACTACACTTGCTATGCGGCATAGTGTATTTTCTGATATTTGAAATATTTCATAGCTTGGCTGGTTGCTTCTGAAGCATTCTCATATACGATAGCGCCTTTGCTTTAAGCTGCTTCCTATTTTCGTGCAGGAGGTAGGCTGTTTAATCCGGCGATCTCCAAAGCAGGCACCCGACGTCTATTTTGGCGCATAATGCGCGGCCTGTTTCAACACTTCCTGATTCCCCATTGGGATACAATGTATCGCGGATAGCCTCAAGCCCCCTCTATAACACCTCATAAATAATTGCCATGACGTAAAGTGTTCAAAACAAGTTTTCAGAGTGAAGCAAAACCTGAATAACATTCATTGGGGCTGTCATTGGAGGGCCGCCGATGCGCTTGACTGCCCCCCAATTACCTGAACCTGTGCTTTAGGAGCATTTGTACAGCCTGCTCGTTGTGAGGGTTTCGGCGGGAGGAGTTGCACTCTATACCCCAATGCCCAAGGTTTTTACTGTGACATCCCATCAGGGCATGACACTCAGGAGGGTGTTACTAGTGCTTAATCGGCACCAGCTCACCGGTGACCGTATATTTACTCTCTAGCCAAACAACATTAGTGACGTGTCAAGCCCCACGACACATCAACAGACGCTCGCTCGTGTTCATGCGATCAACACACCCCCTCTTCATTAGCGGGCAATTGTATTTGTGCGCTTGATTTTATTCGCCAATTGGATCATCCCATATATAAGAGCTTCAGCCGTGGGTGGACACCCTGGCACATAAATATCTACAGGCACAATTCTATCGCAGCCACGAATTACAGAATATGCATAATGGTAATATCCACCACCATTCGCACATGAACCCATGGAAATAACCCATCTCGGCTCTGCCATTTGATCATATACTTTACGTAATGCTGGTGCCATTTTGTTGGTAAGCGTACCTGCCACAATCATCAGGTCCGCTTGCCTTGGGCTTGGCCTGAAAATCCCCCAACCAAAACGGTCTAAATCATAACGAGAAGCACCAGCATGCATCATTTCAACAGCACAGCAGGCAAGGCCAAATGTCATAGGCCACATCGCGCCAGTGCGCGCCCAATTAATCGCCTTGTCAGCGCTAGTTGTTAAAAAACCTTTTTCTATTAATCCTTCAATCCCCATTGCAACCCACCTATATATATAGCTTTATTTCTATGTTTAGAATACTTAAAATTCAAATATCGTGCGTAAAGCGGATCAGCCTGCTTCAGAATCGGGGCTCGACTAAATTTACAGCACACATAGCGACACCATAAATGGTATCCGAGTTGTACTATCCGAGCAATAAAAGTACCAATTTTTATTCCACTTTCATCGAAAAGCTAACACTCAAACGGTATATTTTAATACGCTACCTGCAAACATTCCAGAAGACGTCGACCACCGCCACCTTGGCGGCCGTCACCCCAAAATCCGAACACATCCACAATGCCGGTCGTAGGTGGACATGATAATGAGGACCGGCGCCCCTCCTTACTATCGAAGCACCTCACACGGCGGAAGTATATCCTTTTTCCAGAATCATTCAAGAAAGAGCCTTGTCCAATATGGAATGGTGCGACACGAAGTCGCTTGTAGACGTTGTTCCCACTTCAAAAAGGAGGGAGCCACCAGTGTCACCTGGTGAATCTAGGAGCCTGAATAAAGAGCGGCTCTGACAATGTAACGAAGCACCGCAAGGTGCGGGATACCAATCGCGAGAAGCGTATCCTTCTGGTAGCCATACACCGGTGAAGTGCTAGATAGTCGGTAAGGTGAAGACATCTGAATCTGCGATAAAGATCGTAAATTGGAACGAGCGGAAGTGGCTTTCACGCTTGAGCCAAACGGCAATGGAGGTTGGAACAGCGTCTCATTTTTGCGCTTTCGTGACCTATACCCCTCCCGGTTAATAGCTGGCACCTAACCCAACGTACTTCTTCAGGTGGAACGTGGAAACCCTGTATTACCCCCTTCGGGGACAGCGGACTGCAAAGTCTGCCTATGGTTGTGAGGGAACAGGAACGAGGAAAAAGCAAATGTCGCCCTGTAATGGGACGAATAGGGGTTGAAACATCACCTCACGCGAAAGCGGGCAGACATCCTCATGGCCTCTCTTTACAATAGAGTTTACAGAAACCCTCACTATGGGGCGAGGAAAGCAAATGAACGCTGCAACACTGGCGTGTGCACCTTCTGGCGTGACATGGAACGATATCCCTTGGGCTACCGTCCAGCGTCAAGTAAGATGGCTGCAAACGCGTATCGTGAAGGCAACACAGAACGGCAGACATAACAAGGCGAAAGCTCTGCAATGGTTGCTGACCCACTCGTTCATCGGCAGAGCATTAGCCGTCAAGCGGGTGACTGAAAATAAAGGTAAGAACACCCCCGGTGTGGACTAAAGTTACGTGGAAAACACCGAGGACAAAGACTAACGCGATAGCGTCGTTGAAGAGGCAGGGTTATTCGCCTCTTCCTCTGCGGAGAGTGTTCATTCCGAAGAAAAATAGCAAGACCAGACCACTCGGTATACCTGCGATGAAGTGCCGCGCCATGCAAGCATTATATTTGCTGGCACTGGAACCCATTGCGGAAACTACAGCCGATCCGAACTCTTACGGGTTCAGACCACAACGCTCAACGTCCAATGCAGGGGAACAATGCTTTAAATCCCTCACAAAAAAGGCGATTGCGGAGTGGGTGCTGGAGGCCGACATCCAAGGCTGTTTCGACAATATCAGCCATGACTGGATGGTCACCAACATCCTCACGGACAAGGCGATCCTGAAGAAGTGGCTAAAAGCGGGATTCGTGTATCAAAACGAACTCTTTCCCACTGATGCCGGCACCCCGCAAGGGGGTATTATTTCGCCGGTAGCAGCGAACATGATATTGAATGATCTAGAAGCGATGCTTGCGAAGAAATTTTCAAAAGCGAAGCGACTAAGCCTGAAAATAAAGCATGATGCGTTACGCGGACGATTTTATTATTACTGGCCATTCGAAAGAATGGCTGGAACAAGGGGTAAAACCCGCAGTGGTTGAGTTTCTGGCGGAACGCGGACTCGTATTGTCGCCTGAAAAAACCAGAGTAACGCACATCAGAAAGGGTTTTGACTTCCTCGGGTGGAACATTCGCAAGTACAACGGCACGCCGTTAATTAAGCCGTCGAAAACGAACGTCAAGACACACCTTGATAAAATCCGCGATGTCATCAAGGCGAACAAGTCGGCTAAACAGGCCAACCTGATAAAACTGCTCAATCCTATTCTACGAGGATGGGCGAACTATCACAGTCATGTCGTCGCCAAGGAAACCTTTAGTCGGAATGATAAACGTGTCTGGTCAATGTTATGGCGGTGGGCGGCAAGAAGGCATCCCAACAAAGGAGCCCGATGGGTTAAATATAAATACTTTAAAACCAGAGGCACTCGAAACTGGGTATTTGCCGCCACAGAAAAAAGAAAAGGTGGAACGCAAAAAGAGCATGTCTTACTGTATCAAGCGGATACGCTAATAAAGCGGCATCTCAAGATTAAAGCGCGCGCCAATCCGCACGACCTACAATGGAAGCCGTACTTCGAGTCCCGATGGGGCATGAAAATGCTGAACTCGTCGAAAAGTCGCAGTAAGCTGTAACGTGTTTGGCAAAGACAGGAGGGGCTGTACTCTTCCTGTCAGGAACCAATCACAAAGCAAACCCCTTGAAAGGTTTGTCATATTAGGCTGAAATCCGAGGGCGGATCGGATGCGGTCAGCAATCTTCAGATGCACCACCTCAACTGCCATAGTAGGTTGTTATATGCTGTAAAATAGGTGGTGTAACCGGGTGTCGAAAGATGCCTTTGTAGAGGCTTGAGCCGTGTGGATCGAAAGACCCACGCACGGTTCTTAGGGGGCTGGGCGCGGGTAACTGCGTCTGGCTACTCGACAGTCTGAAGAAACCACTTGCTTCCAACATGAAATGAGGCTGAAATCACCAATTTGGGCTAAAAATCGTTCATCATCAACCCATGATGAACGATTATGAAACTCGAAGACTTAACGATCATCGATCAACTAACGGATTTCCTGCCTGCCACTGAATATTATTGATGAAAAACATGAGCATGAGGCACGTGGTACACCATCAGGCAAAGTCGAACAATGGCTTCCCTGAGTGCATATTACGATAGACAATTTAAAGGCATTTTTACTGGGTACTTTTCATGGTATGTCAGGAAAACACTTGCCAGAAAACCTTAATGGGCTCTATTATCGATTTAATCGACGCTTTTTTGAGGTTGAAATTTCTAACCGATTGTTAAACCTGACTGTTATTCACGCGCCAATAAAGCCAGCCGTGCATGAGTAAAATGCAGAGGCATGTAATTTAAGGACATCCCGCCAGCGCCTTCTCAACCACGCTTGCCAGGTTTTGGGTGATTTGTGCCACCTTTGCTGCGTCCTCACCTTCTACCATTACACGCACTACAGGCTCTGTACCGGAGGCTCTCAGCAAGACCCGGCCTCTCTCGCCCAGTTCTTTTTCGGCGTCAGCAACGGCTTTTGATATTTCAGAGGAAGACGCGATGTCCACCTTGCCACTAACGCGCACGTTTTCCATGTACTGAGGAAATTTACTCATGCCGGATTTCAACTCATTAAGACTGAGCCCGCTGCTGTGTACGGCATACACCACTTGTAAAGCAGCAACGATACCATCTCCCGTGCTGGTGCGATCCAGGCAGATAATATGGCCCGATGACTCTCCACCCAGGGTCCAGCCGCCGGAATTAAGCAGCTCCATCACATAACGGTCGCCCACTTTGGCTCGTTTAAAATCAATACCATCGCGCTGCAGAGCTATTTCCAACCCCAGATTACTCATTAGGGTACCCACGACAACCCCTCGCAAGGTGCCTTCGTTTAACCGTGAACGGGCAATAACATAAAGCAATTCGTCGCCATCAACGATTTCACCTTTTTGATCCACCATGATCACCCGATCACCATCACCATCCAGCGCCACGCCTAAATCCGCATCATGCTCCAAAACTGTGCGTTGCAGTGCGGCAGGAGATGTGGAACCGACTTCGTGATTAATATTCAGTCCATCTGGCTGTACACCGATGGCAATAACCTCGGCACCCAGCTCGTCAAACACACTCGGGGCTATGTGGTAAGTCGCACCGTGGGCGCAGTCCACTACAATTTTCATGCCCTTCAAGCTCATGGAAGACGGTACGGTGCTTTTACAAAACTCTATGTAACGGCCTGCTGCATCTACCACACGTTCAGCTTTGCCCAGAGACGAAGAATCCTCACATTGCATTTCTTTTTCCAACTCGGCTTCGATAGCCAGCTCTATCTCGTCTGACAGCTTTGAGCCCGTAGCGGAAAAGAATTTGATGCCATTGTCCTGATAAGGATTGTGAGAGGCACTGATAACAATACCAACATCGGCATGCAAGGTACGGGTTAAATAAGCGATACCGGGAGTTGGCATAGGCCCCAGCAAGTAACTGTCGATACCAGCGGCGGACAAGCCTGCTTCCAGAGCGCTTTCAAACATATAACCTGAAATGCGCGTATCTTTACCAATCAACACTTTACGGGAACCGTTTTTCGCTAAAACTCGGCCAACCGCCCAGCCCAATTTCAGCATAAACGCAGGATTAATAGCCCCTTCACCGACGGTGCCACGAATGCCGTCAGTGCCAAAATATTTTTTTTCCATTCCTATGGTCCTTTCTTCTCACTGCTAGGCGTACTAATGTTATTTTGAATATCAAAATTAATGGGGTACATCAGCCTACACCATTAGCGTAAACCGAACTTCCTGATTGCTGTAGGTTGGTGGTAAGCCAGCGAACCCCAACATCTTTGGCTACGTTGGGGTTCGCAAGCTCACCACCAACCTACGGCATGTCACTTTTTTATATCGTTAAAAAATTGCCGTGACAGCCTTTAATTTCTAATACGTACGTCTGTAACGCTGGGCCTACCAAAAGCGCCACATTGGTCGCCACGAACGTAAATATCAATTTTTTTATTGCCCATATATGCCGCCAATAAAACTGACATAACAAGGCTAGGGTTATTGTCGGGTCTAATCGCATAAAAATCAAAATTTCCACAACCACCAGGATTGTTTATAGCTTCTACTGTCCTAAAACCTGTTTGATTCACATTACCTTACGCCGTGATATCTTTTATAGTCAGCTCAAAATACCAAGCATTTGCTGCATATAAATTTGAACTAAAAACAAACATTGCTCCAAAGATTAATTTTCTCATATCTATCCTGCTATCAATTATAAAATTACAATGCCCTAATCACCGCATGGCATATTTTCAGAGCATCCACCGTCTCTGCGACATCATGAGCGCGTATAATCGCCGCACCCTGCTGGCAACACAGTGTGGCCATGGCCAGACTACCGGCCAATCGTTGGTCTGTGGGCTTGTCCAATATCGCTCCGATACTGGATTTTCGCGATACCCCCATCAAGATAGGTGCTCCAAGGCTTGAGAATGCCGATAACTGATTCACCAACTGCAAATTATGCCGTACTATTTTTCCAAAGCCAAAGCCTGGATCTATCACAATATTGTCGAGGGCTATTCCTGCTGTCGTACACGCCGCTATACGCGCTTGTAAAAAACCTTTTACGGTTTCTACAACATCATCGTATTCGGGCTTTTCCTGCATCACACGTGGCTTGCCTTGCATGTGCATGAGACAGACAGCAACGCCTAGCGCATTGACGGCTTCGCTGGCAGCGTCAAGAGCGCCCGGCTCCCGGAGAGCCCGCACATCATTAACCATACCTGCTCCGGCCTCTACCGCTGCCCTCATCACTTCTGGTTTGCGGGTGTCGACGGAGATGATGGTGTCGCATTCACGGGCAATGGCATCAATGACGGGTATAACACGGTCAATCTCATGCTGCACACTAACCTCAGCGGCACCAGGACGTGTCGACTCACCACCCACATCAATGATCGCCGCACCCTCGGCCACCATGCAATGCGCCTGTTGTAATGCCTGAGTTACGGATACAAAAAGACCCCCGTCCGAAAAGGAATCGGGGGTCACATTGAGTATGCCCATCACCTTGGGTGGTGAGAGCCGAGAGACGTCTAGCCACTGCTTGCCACACCGCAAAGAATCAATCATCGATGCGGTGGCGTTTACAAGTGCAAGCAGTATGACAAGCGTGAAAACTAACTAACATTCACGAACACCTTAATAAAAACCTTAGCAAATACCTAAGTAGCGTTTAATGTTCACCAGCTGGCCCACCTATTTTGCTGTCTTTACTTTCCTTGCTGTCTTGACTCGTACTCGTTTCTTTATCGCCAGAACTGCTTTTGCCTGTTGTATCGGCGTCAGTTCCAGCGTCAGTACCGGTGTTACTGCCGGTAGGCGTTCCAGTGCTACTGTCATCGTCAGTCCAGTCAGCTGGCGGACGTGGTGGCTTGCCTTCCATGATGTCGCCTATTTGCTTCTGATCAATGGTCTCAAATTTCATCAGAGCTGCGGCCATATCATTCAGAATATGACGCTTTTCAAGCAAGATACTTTCAGCGCGCTTATAGTTACGATCAATAATCACCCGAATTTCTTCGTCGATGATATGAGCTGTTTCATCGGAAACATGCTTATTTTGAGCAACCGAATGGCCAAGAAATACTTCACCCTCTTCTTCCATGTAGGTCAGCGGGCCCAGTTTTTCAGACAAGCCCCATTTGGTAACCATGTTACGCGCAATTTCCGTAGCACGTTGAATATCGTTAGACGCGCCCGTGGTGACGAACTCAGCACCAAACACCTGCTCTTCAGCAATACGTCCGCCAAACATGCTGGCGATCTGGCTTTCCAGACGCTCTTTACTGTAGCTGTAACGATCGGCCTCTGGCAGGAACATGGTTACACCCAGCGCACGGCCACGAGGAATAATGGTGACCTTGTAAACGGGGTCATGTGACGGAACGCTCAAACCCACAATTGCATGGCCCGCTTCATGAAAAGCCGTTAACGACTTTTCAGCCTCATCCATGACCATGGATTTGCGCTCTGCGCCCATCATGATTTTGTCTTTGGCCTGCTCAAAGTGATTCATGCTGACCGTGGTATTGTCACCACGCGCCGCAAACAAGGCCGCTTCATTGACCAGGTTGGCAAGATCTGCCCCTGAGAAACCTGGGGTACCACGGGCAATGATATTGGGCTTCACATTGTCGGACAAAGGCACTTTACGCATATGCACTTTAAGAATTTGCTCGCGACCACGCACGTCCGGCAAGCTCACGACGACCTGACGGTCAAAACGACCGGGGCGCAATAACGCAGGGTCTAACACATCAGGACGGTTAGTAGCGGCAATGACGATAACGCCTTCATTTCCTTCAAAGCCGTCCATTTCAACCAGTAACTGGTTCAAGGTTTGTTCGCGCTCATCGTGCCCACCACCCAGGCCGGCACCACGGTGACGACCCACCGCATCAATTTCATCGATAAAGATGATGCAGGGAGAATGTTTTTTGGCCTGCTCGAACATGTCTCGCACACGCGATGCGCCCACACCCACGAACATTTCAACAAAATCTGAACCAGAGATGGTAAAAAACGGCACCTTGGCTTCACCGGCAATAGCTCTAGCCAGCAAGGTTTTACCCGTGCCAGGCGCACCCACCAGCAATACCCCACGAGGAATTTTGCCACCCAGTTTCTGAAATTTGCCCGGATCACTGAGGAATTCCACCAACTCTGCCACTTCTTCCTTGGCTTCTTCCACACCGGCAACATCGGAAAAACCCACCTTGACCTGATCTTCACTTAGCAGGCGCGCTTTGCTCTTGCCAAAAGACATGGCTCCACGACCGCCGCCACCGCCGCCCTGCATCTGGCGCATGAAGAAAATCCACACACCGATCAATAACAGCATTGGGAACCAGGAGATAAATATCTGGGTCAACATGCCGGGTTGTTCAGGAGGGATGGCGTTAATAATCACATCACTGTTAAGCAGGTCTGCGATAAGGCCTGGGTCATCAGGGCTATATGTCGAGAAACGCTCTCCATTAGTGGTGAGACCGCGTATCGTATGGCCAGAAATATCAACCTTTGAAACGGCGCCTTGTTTAACGGCAGCGACAAATTCCGAGTAGTCCATCGGCTTATCCGATGTTGGACGTGGCCCAAAATTATTGAATACTGAAACCAGTACCACGGCAATGACGATCCACAATACGAGATTTTTTGCTAAGTCACTCAAACGGGGTAACCTCTGGGTTAAAATTTTAAGTTAATGATAATACTAATAATATTACAAATAAACGGTGAGGCCAATACTGAGAACAGCGCTAACGCTAAACTCGATGGTTTCACCACAGTATCAGGTCAAATGCCCTGTTGAATGTTTAGTACAATAATAGAGTACCTAAATTCAATATCGGCAGTTAAGTTTAAAGGCTTGAACGTTGACTAAACTTCACCGTCCTTCACCGTCCTTCACCGTCCTTTCACCGATAAAACCTTTTGCCAACATATACACTTCACACGACTTCGGACGCGATGCTTTCGGTTTACGGATTATCACTTTAGTAAATGATTGCCGTAATACCCGTAAATACTCGTCTGATCCTTCACCTTGAAATAATTTGGTAAAAAAATCACCGTCCGGTTTCAACGTAGTCTTTGCAAAATCCAACGCCAATTCAGCCAGATACATCGCTTTCGGCTGATCAACAGCCTTCATTCCACTCATATTGGGGGCAATATCTGACAATACAAGGTCAACTTCGCGTCCATTTAAGGTGCCGAGTAATTGGTCATACACTTCCTGGTCCGTAAAATCGCCCACGATAAAGTTCACATCATTAATCGGATCCATTGGCAAAATGTCCATGGCGATGACGGTACCGGACTTGCCAACAATGGGAGCCGCTATTTGCGACCAACTACCAGGGGCGGCTCCTAGATCAACCACGACCTGCCCAGGGCGAATAATACGGTCTTTTTCCTGAACCTCAAGCAATTTATACACCGCCCGGGAGCGATACCCCGCTTTTTGCGCGGCCTGCACATAGTGGTCATTAAAATGACGTCGCAACCAGTTTTGACTACTATTACTACGTTTCATGAGTACCCTTCATTGCCGTGCACTGACGTAAAATGGCACGGGTTCGTAAAATTAGCCAACACATACTGCTTAAACCATAGCTCATTAACAGTAACCACTGCGTGCCTTCATCGGCTGTGATAGAATCCGCGGCCAGCCACAGCACGACACCAATAAGCATGGCGAACCCAAGTTCTATTTTGACGCTGTTAAACGCGCTGAACGGTTTATCAGGGATGTTTCCCTGCAAGTTATCCGGGGGGCTTTCATGGCCTTCTGGTGGAATTACTGAATCTGAATCAGCGGGCAATGTGTCGTCGCTGAGGGCAGTGGTCTGACGAAGCACTTGTTTGGGTGTAGACTCAAAATTTGTCACGACTGAACTCATATTTCACCGGCTAATGGTACTAGCCCGGTGTTACCTGTAGTTTATTGAATGTTTATTGAATGCTGATTAAATGCTAACTGAACACTTTTTGAACACACTTTAAACCTCTATTGAAAATAATCTTATGCCATTAACATCGAAACAAAAACGTCACCTTCGTGGCCTTGCCCACACCCTAAAACCCGTCGTGATGCTGGGCAATAGCGGTATTACCGAAGGCGTTATCACCGAGCTTAATGAACGAATTGCTCAACATGAACTGCTCAAGGTGCGTATCAGCGGCCAAGATCGCCCAGAACGGTTAAAAATGGCGGAAGCGCTGTGTAAACAGTCAAACAGTGAGCTGGTTACCACCATCGGTCACATCGCCGTGCTTTACCGACGTGGCGAATACCCCAAAATTAAACTGCCTCGCTAAACTCACACCTCTCTGAAGCAGGCTTATTTTAACGCCTGCTCAGGCAGTTGTCCTCACAAGGCGACGGCCAACCACAACGTTTTTATCGGCGATGCAACGCTTTTATCGGCCACGCAATCCAACGGCCACTAAGCTCAACCCCAGCAAACTGGTTAACATAAAGAGTATTGACGATACGCCATGTAGGCGGCCAAAGGCCTTGGCTTGCTCACTGTCTGCAACAATACCGCCCGCTTTAAGTTCTACCATCATGGGCTGTATGACAAATGCGCCAATAATGACCAGCACCAGCATGGCCGTTAACGCCCAGATACGCCATTCGCGCGCCCAACCTCCTGCCGCTCTCAGCACTCTCGCTACTACCGACAGCAACAACACACTGCCAACCGCCAGACCAACATAACTCATTATGCGGAATACCTGCCCAGCCAACTGGCCCGCAAGCTGACGGTCATCCAGAGTGGCAAACAAGATCGGGGCGACGACATAACCGGCGACCCAAAGACCGCCAACCCATAACGCCAACAAACTGCGTTCAGTACCCGCCCACAAACACTGCCGAGAGATTCCCAACATGGCTTAAACGTGCTTCACGTCAAGAATTTCATATTCCTTGATACCGCCAGGCGCACGCACCTCAGCGACATCGCCCTCTTCTTTACCAATTAACGCTCTGGCAATGGGAGAAGTCACGGAAATCTTGCCGACTTTGAGGTCAGCTTCGTCTTCACCCACAATTTGATAAGTCACTTCATTACCGGTTTCTTCTTCAACGAGCCCCACCGTCACACCAAAAATAATCTTGCCGGTAGGTTTGATTTCCTTGATGTCGATAATTTGGGCATGGCTCAGTTTGCCGCTAAGGTCCGCAATGCGGCCTTCAGTAAAGCTTTGTTGTTCACGCGCCGCATGATATTCAGCATTTTCTTTGAGGTCACCGTGTTCACGCGCAGTGGCAATGGCAGCGACGATTCTGGGTCGCACGACATTTTTCAGTTCGCGTAGCTCTACCCGCATTTTTTCAGCCCCTTCTGCTGTCAAAGGTACTTTACCGGTCATTGCCCAATCTCCTGATGTAAATCCTGTAGACGATTAATCACTGAACTCTCTCCCTTTTGCATGGCCATGCACATAGCTTCGGCACCCGCCAGCGTTGTGGTGTAGGTAACCTTATGCTGTAACGCATTACTCCGAATGGTGCCCGAATCGGCGACCGCTTGCGTACCTTCCGTGGTATTAATGATGAGACTGATCTCGTCATTTTTAATCATATCCACAATATGTGGACGTCCCTCGCCTACTTTATCAACAGTCGAACACTCGACGCCAGCTTCTTCTAGTACTTTTGCGGTGCCGCGGGTCGATACCACCCCAAAACCGAGGTCAATTAACTGTTTCGCCACATTAATCACGCCAGGCTTATCCGCATCCCGCACACTCACAAAGGCAACGCCACCTGATGGCAAATTCACGCCCGCCCCCAGTAAGGCCTTGGCAAAGGCTTCGGCGAAATCTCGGCCTACCCCCATCACTTCTCCGGTGGATTTCATTTCCGGGCCTAAAATAGGATCAATGCCGGGGAATTTCACAAACGGGAACACGGCTTCTTTTACGGAAAAATATTCCGGAATAATTCCTTCAGTGATTCCCTGCTCAACCAAACTCTTACCGGCCATGCAGCGCGCAGCAATTTTGGCCAGTGGCAGACTGGTGGCTTTTGACACAAACGGTACTGTTCGAGAGCCACGCGGGTTGACCTCAATCACATAAATGTCATCACCCTTAATGGCAAACTGCGCATTCATTAAACCCACCACTTTGAGTGCTAACGCTAATTCGCGCGCCATTTCACGCATCCGTTTTTGTATATCTTCAGACAGACTGTAAGGCGGTAAAGAACAGGCGGAGTCACCGGAATGTACACCGGCCTGTTCAATATGCTGCATGATGCCGCCCACCAGCACATCTTTACCATCGCATATCGCATCAATATCCACTTCAATGGCATCATCCAGGAAACGATCCAGTAATACTGGCGAATCGTTCGAGACTTTCACTGCCTCACGCATATAACGCTGTAATTCACTTTCGTTATAGACAATTTCCATGGCGCGACCACCCAAAACATAAGACGGCCTAACTACCAATGGATAGCCAATATCCGCCGCCAGCTTCACGGCTTGTTCAGGATCACGCGCGGTATGATTCGGCGGCTGCATCATGCCCAGCTTTTGAATGAGCTTCTGAAAACGTTCACGATCTTCAGCCAGATCAATCGCGTCAGGCGACGTGCCGATAATCGGTGCACCAGCGGCTTCCAGTTCACGCGCCAGTTTTAGTGGTGTTTGTCCACCGTACTGGACGATGACGCCTTTGGGTTTTTCTAGATCAACAAGCTCAAGTACATCTTCCAGCGTCAGAGACTCAAAATAGAGACGATCCGAGGTGTCGTAATCGGTCGATACCGTTTCGGGATTGCAATTGACCATGATGGTTTCATAACCGTCTTCACGCAATGCAAGCGCCGCGTGTACACAGCAGTAATCAAATTCGATACCCTGGCCAATACGATTTGGACCACCACCCAGCACCATAATTTTATCTTTATTGGTAGGCCGCGCTTCACATTCATGCTCATAGGTGGAATACAGGTACGCGGTGTCGGTAGAAAATTCCGCCGCACAGGTATCGACACGCTTATAAACAGGACGAACACCCAAGCCATGACGATGTGCGCGCATATCGTTCTCTTTCATACCCAACAAATCAGCCAGACGTTGATCGGCGAAACCCTTGCGTTTGAGCGCAAACATACGGGCCTTATCCAGTGCGGGAAGCCCCTGCTCGGCCACTTCTTTTTCCAGCTGGATAATTTCTTCGATTTGTACCAAAAACCACCGATCAATTTTAGTCAGGTCAAAAACGTCGTCCAGTGACAAGCCCGCACGGAATGCGTCACCCACGTACCACAAACGATCCGGCCCAGCGGTGCGACACTCATGGCGTATCTTGTCCATGATGCTTTTTTCAATTTCGCCAGAGCCATTAGCACCAGAGTCATTAGCGCCAGAACCAGAACCATCAGCACAAGAGATACCCAGATCAAGTATTGGGTCTAACCCCGAAACACCGGTTTCCAAACCACGCAAGGCCTTTTGTAACGACTCTTGAAAGGTCCGGCCAATGGCCATGACTTCGCCCACTGATTTCATTTGGGTGGTCAGTCGCGCATCAGCCTTGGGGAATTTTTCAAATGTAAATCGCGGAATCTTAGTAACCACGTAATCGATCGTCGGCTCAAAAGAAGCAGGAGTCGCACCGCCAGTAATATCGTTCTGCAACTCATCCAAGGTATAACCCACGGCCAGTTTGGCGGCGATTTTCGCAATAGGGAAACCCGTTGCCTTGGACGCGAGTGCGGATGAGCGTGACACCCGCGGATTCATCTCAATGATGATCATCCGGCCAGTGTCCGGGTCGATGGCGAACTGCACGTTAGAGCCGCCCGTATCAACGCCGATCTCTCGCAGCACCGCCAAAGAGGCGTTGCGCATGATTTGATATTCTTTGTCCGTCAGGGTTTGCGCAGGTGCCACGGTGATGGAATCACCCGTGTGAATACCCATGGGGTCGAGGTTTTCGATGGAACAAATAATGATGCAGTTGTCCTTGCGATCACGCACCACTTCCATTTCATATTCTTTCCAACCCAAAATAGATTCTTCGACGAGCAACTCATTGGTCGGCGAAAGATCCAGGCCACGCTCACAAATTTCGACAAATTCTTCTTTATTGTAAGCAATACCACCGCCACTACCACCCATGGTAAACGACGGGCGAATCACCGTGGGATAGCCGACCTGTGCCTGTACCTCCCAGGCTTCTTCCAAGCTGTGTGCAACCGCAGCGCGGGGCATATCCAGGCCAATTTTTTCCATGGCCTCTTTAAAGAGGGCGCGATCTTCCGCTTTGTTGATGGCGTCACGATCAGCACCGATCATCTCGACATTGTATTTTTCCAGTACGCCTTCCCTATCCAAATCCAACGCACAGTTCAACGCCGTTTGGCCACCCATGGTCGGCAAAATAGCATCTGGTCGCTCACGCTCAATGATATTGGCCACCGTCTGCCAGGTAATAGGCTCGATGTACGTCGCATCGGCCATATCCGGGTCGGTCATAATCGTGGCGGGATTGGAGTTGACCAGAATGACGCGATAGCCCTCTTCTTTCAGGGCTTTACAGGCTTGTGCGCCCGAATAATCAAACTCGCAGGCCTGTCCGATAACGATGGGCCCGGCGCCAATGATAAGGATAGTTTTTAGATCGGTACGTTTCATTAAATTCAGTTTCTGCTTTTAGTTTCTAATGACTAGTGGCTAGGAGCGAGGAAAACACCAGAAAAAAATGGCCTCGTTACTGGGTACTCGTTATTCAGTATTGGTCGCTTGATGCTGTTCGATTAAATTAATGAATTGATCGAACAAAGGTGCAACGTCGTGCGGTCCGGGGCTGGCTTCAGGATGCCCCTGAAAACTGAACGCCGGTTTATCGGTACGTTTGACACCTTGCAGCGATTTATCAAACAAAGAACGGTGCGTAGCTTGCAGATTATCGGGCAAAGAATCTTCGTCCACCGCAAAACCATGGTTTTGGCTGGTTATCATCACCACCCCATTCTCAAGGTCTTTCACCGGGTGGTTGGCACCGTGATGGCCAAACTTCATTTTCAGGGTTTTTGCACCGCTGGCCAGTGACAACAACTGATGCCCCAGGCAAATACCGAACACCGGAATGCCACTATCAACCAATGTGGAGATTGCCTTCAAGGCGTAATCACAGGGCTCAGGGTCACCCGGGCCATTGGAGAGAAAAATACCATCGGGATTCATGGCTAGCACATTGGCGGCCGGGGTTTGTGCAGGTACAACCGTGAGGCGACAGCCGCGATCCACCAGCATCCGCAGAATATTGCGTTTCACACCAAAATCGTAAGCAACGACATGGTGAGGCAAACTGTCATTTGACGCGGGCAATCCGCCCTGCAAGGTCCAACTGCCCTGCGTCCAGGCATAGGCTTCTTGGGTACAAACTTCTTTTGCGAGGTCTTTGCCTTGCAAACCAGAGAAAGCTTGCGCAGCGGCGATGGCGGCCTTCACGTCAAGATTATCCCCGGCAACGATGCAACCAGATTGTGCGCCTTTTTCACGCAGGATACGGGTCAATTGACGAGTATCGATATCGGCAATAGCGACGACTTTTTTATCCGACAAATACTCATCAAGACTCGATTCACTGCGCCAACTGCTGGTCAACAGGGGGAGATTACGGATCACCAGCCCACTGGCATGAATCGCTTCCGACTCCTCGTCTTCGCGATTAACACCAACGTTGCCGATGTGCGGATAAGTCAGCGTAACGATCTGCTGACAATAAGAAGGGTCCGTCAGGATTTCCTGATAACCGGTGATGGCGGTGTTAAACACCACCTCGCCTGTTGTTTGACCATCGATTCCAATGGACTCACCCCAAAAAAGTGTGCCATCCGCAAGTGCCAGTAATGCCGGCTTTCTCAATCTATATTCCCCTATTCGTCAACCGTTCCACCCACAGATTCTCGCCACCCTCGACGAGACACGAGCAAATCGTTCCTCGGGAGGCGATTTGCCAGTCCCCGACCTGCAAGTGCGCGGTCTGCAAGTACACGGTCTGCGAGTACACGGTCTGCGAGTACGCAAAGTGTAGATGCACAAAGCGGGAGGAACGATATTTCGTCCTTCCCGCCAAAATTCGTGTTCATAAATTGCCTGAACCGGTGTAGTTTACTCGATTGGACTCATGAGCGTCTATATCGTCTACAACATCTAACGACAATATTTGAGGTCGAAGTGCCTGGAACTATTCAATCTTAGCGTCAATCTGTCAATCTTAGCGCCCGTCAAAAAATAACGTGATTATATTGCACCGAATATCGTTTCGTATTCAAGGCGCACAAAGGGGCGCATACTCATTGTATGCAACCCTTTGTATGCAACCCTCTTGTGCAACGCCGAAGACGAAAGGATAGGCAAGCAAGATGATCACGTTATTTATTGACAGACCCTAAGCGTCAATCTGGTTGCCTTGTGCTATTTGTGAGCAACAATCATCTCTGGAATTTTTCTTAAGGCGACTTCGTGGTCGATAGCCCCCAACTTAACCGCTTCCTGAGGCATCCCGTAAACCACACAGGTCGCCTCATTTTGCCCGATTGTTTTAGCTCCTGCATCGTGCATTTCCTTAAGGCCCCTGGCCCCATCATCTCCCATTCCGGTCATAATAATTCCCAGTGCATTATCACCGGCATACTTTGAAACCGAACGAAACAATACATCGACAGAGGGTTTATGACGACTCACCAGTGGCCCATCCTTCACCTGAACAGAGGCACCAAATTGTGTGGTTTGCAGCATCATATGTTTACCGCCCGGAGCAATCAGTACCCTACCCGGAAGTAACGCATCATTATTCTCTGCCTCCTTGACCTCGACCTTGCATAGCGCATTCAACCGGTTAGCGAATGTGTTGGTAAAATTTTCCGGCATGTGCTGCACAATAAGTATCGGCAAGGTATTGGCAGGAAGTGCGGTTAACACCGCCTCGAGTGCCTGGGTTCCACCGGTAGAAGCGCCGATGGCAATTAAAGCCCCCCCCCTCTGAACATTACGGCCTGTTGACTTGCTTAACATAACATCAGCAGTCAATTTTTCAGCAACTTTGGGAGTGGGTGTAATAGGTGTAATGGGTTTAGGTCTGGCACCTGCCATATTGGCTTTTGCTGCAGTGCGAATGGCAAGAATCAAATCACGAGATGCTTCTGGAAGTGAAGTCTTAAGATTAGCCTTCGGTTTAGCCACCACATCAATAGCACCAATGCTGAGCGCCTGCAATGAGGTCTTGGATCCCTCTTCAGTCAGGGTAGAACACATAACGACAGGAGTAGGCCGTTCGGCCATAATTTTCTTTAAAAAAGTAATGCCATCCATGCGCGGCATCTCAACATCAAGAATGATGACATCTGGCCAATCCTTCTCCATCTTTGGTTGTGCAAAAATGGGGTCCTGAGCGGAACCGATGACCTCAATGCCTGAAACACCTTTGAGCAACTCAGTGAGTATCTTTCTAACTACCGCAGAATCATCAACAATAAATGTTCGTATACCCATTGACTACTCCATGTTAATTTAACATAAATGGCTAGTGTAGGTCGTTAATCATTTTGTAACAATTAGAATGAGTGGCGAGCTACACTAGCCAATGATTTTCTGCAAAGGTTCATGCCTAACCCAGACATCACCGCTCTCTACCTCAAAAGCGATACGCCGGTGTCCCGTTTCCCCAACATGAGCGACCAGCAAAGGTATTTCCCTTTCAGATAGATGTTTCAAAGCAGCCTCAGTATTTTTAGTACCAATCCATTCGTCTTCCTTCAATGTCGAACTGGTCAGCATATTGCTGCCACCAAAAATTTTGGCCTGATATTCTTTCAGGCTTGTCCCGCGTTTCATCACCTCTCTCTCAAACAGTGCTATCGCCATATCTGAATAACGTCCATTAAGCTCAGAATTAAACTCAGAATCAAAATTAGAGTCAGCACAAATTACAGTGTTAGGCGCTCTTCTGCCAGGAATCACAAAATGACACATGCCACCGACATGGAGAACAGGATGCCAAAGTGTAATGGAAATGCAAGAACCGAGTATTGTGTGAATCTGACAGTTAGAGTCACCGAAAAAAAACTCTCCAGGTTTGAGAAACCGGCTGATGATACCACCTTGAGTTTCTCCTTCTTTGGTGGGAAGAACCATTTTCATTATAGTAACCTGCGCTACGTTTTTCGGTACACAGTAGGAATAACGGTGACCAGTCCATCGTGAATACCCTTTAATGACTCTGAGTGCCCAATAAACAAATAACTCTCTGGGTGCATCTTCTCCATAAGTTGTTTAATGATGTGTATTTTGGTTTTCATATCAAAATAAATCAGTACATTACGTAAAAATATAATGTCGAAAAAACCTAAATCCTTTGGCAGTTTTTTCAAATTCACGGGCGAAAAAACAACTCTTTCTCGCAATTTTTTATTAACCAGCAGCGTACCCTCATGTTCACCCACACCTTTAAGGCAATATTTACGCAGGTACGCTTTGGGGATTCCGTCAATACGAGCTTGTAAATAATGCCCCTGTTGAGCAGTTTTAAGCACGCGACGACTAATATCAGAACCAAATATCTCCCATGGCCGATGACCCAACAAGTCGTCCAGCAACATGGCAATGCTGTAGGCCTCCTCACCCGTGGATGAAGCGGCACTCCATACTTTGAAAGTATTTACACCTTTCCATTTGGGAAGAACCTCTTTTTTCAAAAATTCAAAATGTTTAGGTTCTCGAAAAAAATAGGTCTCGTTAGTGGTCAGCAGATCTATCGCAATCTGCCTCTCTCCATCATGTGAAGACGCGACAATAAGATCGAAATATTCCTGAAAACTGCCAAGTGAATAATGGCGAAGTCTTTTTCCCAACCGGGATGAAACCAGAGTCTTTTTTTCATCGCTCAGATTAATCCCGACATGATCATAAATGAAAGTTCTGAATAAACTAAATTCACTGTCGGTAATTTTAAATTGAAACATCGCAATATTTACACTCATCCATCCATCCATTCATGAAAAAATTAATGGTATTTCAAGCTGTTTCTAACCTGAATCCGTAGGTTACGCGGGAATTTTTAACCGCTGTAAAATCATAGAGCTCGTCTCAAGCGCCTGCTTTTTGTGTACTGCGTTTTGGCGTGATAAGTTTTAGTGTGCTACGCCCCGAAGGAAGTACCCTTGGGGTATGCACCATCATGAATCTGTGAACTCAGGTCGAAATTAATGTACCGGGATATCCTCCACAATGGATAACTCGGCAACCGAAAGAATATTTTCAATGTCCAGAAGCACCAGCAGTTGATCATTTATTTTACCCATGCCGCTGATAAAGTCTGTACGGATTTTAGTGCCAAATGAGGGAGCTGGTTCTATCTCACCTGACAAAACAGTAAGCACTTCATTCACCTCATCAACCGTAATGCCGATCTCCATTTTTTGCTCCTCAAACATAACCTCCAGGATCACGATGCTGCTGCGCTTTGTTCTCGTTGATGGTTTTTCTAAGAAACGCAACGCCAGATCAACCACAGGCACAATACTGCCTCGTAGATTTATTACGCCTGCGATAAATTCAGGCATCATCGGAACCCGGGTGATATTCCCATAATCAATAATCTCTTTGATATTGAGAATATTGATGCCATAGATTTCAGTATTCAGCATAAATGTCAGAAACTGGGTAGCATTCTGGGTAGCATTCTGGGTAGCATTGTCGCCTGCAAGTTCATGTGCCTTATTTTGTTGTGACATCTGTTTTTGCATTGTCATATCCTGTATACGTCAAAAACGCTCAAACTTCGACTCATCAATTCTATTCTCACCTTCTCCACCCCCTCCACCTCTTCCACCCTCACCAGTAACGGCTGCTGGAGCTGGCACAGAAAATATAGAGGGCTTAAACGAAGAGACCGGCGTATGAACACTCTTTTCCGCACTGTCTGCCGCCAGACGGAAGAAAGTAATCACCTGTTGCAAATTTTCTGACTGGGCCTGCATTTCTTCTGCCGTCGCCGCAAGCTCTTCAGAACCAGCCGCATTCTGCTGGGTTACCTTATCAAGTTGCTGCATTGCACTATTGATTTGTCCAACACCGCTAGACTGTTCTTCCGAAGCTGCGCTAATTTCCTGGACCAGTTCAGCCGTTCGGGTAATATCAGGAACCATCTTCTCAAGCAGTATGCCTGCTTTCTCGGCGACCTTTACACT
The DNA here is from genome assembly GCA_002401775.2 of Ectothiorhodospiraceae bacterium. Classification (GTDB taxonomy): domain Bacteria; phylum Pseudomonadota; class Gammaproteobacteria; order SZUA-152; family SZUA-152; genus SZUA-152. The sequence goes on along the minus strand of NVUB02000041.1, from coordinate 2,213 downwards.
TTCGCTGGTCAGGGTACTGATTTCTGAAGCCGCGACCTGACTGCGTTCAGCCAATTTCCTCACCTCCGCAGCAACCACAGCAAAGCCCTTGCCATGCTCACCGGCTCGAGCCGCCTCAATAGCCGCATTAAGCGCCAGCATATTAGTCTGGTAGGCAATATCCTCAATTATGGAAATTTTCTCAGCAATCTGCGTCATTGCCTTAACGGTTCCCTCAACCGCCTCGCCCCCTTCGGCTGCCGCCGTTGCAGACTCACTGGCGATCTTGTCAGTGATCTGAGCATTCTCGCTATTCTGGTTAATCGATGCCCCCATCTGCTCCACCGAGGCACTGGTCTCTTCGACACTCGCCGCTTGCTCACTCGTTGCCTCACTCAATGAACTTGCCGTCGCACTGACCTGAGTAGCGGCAGAAGATATCTGTTCCGAGTTCCCCTGAATTTGCTGCACCACCTCAATCAGTTTCTGTTGCATGTTAATCATTGCAGCATAAACACCAACCCGCTTTTTCTCATCAACAGCACTGAGATCCATAGTGAGGTCACCGCTGGCAATAGTCTCGGCAAGCACCCGAACCTCGGCTGGGTCAGCACCCAGTTGCTTCATTATGCTGCGAGTTATCCAGTATGCGATGAGCACACCCAGGACAAGTCCAATCAGCGACATAATCAACAACAGCATGGCGGCTGCACGCTCATCTTCAAGTGCTTTTTCTGCCGCCTGTTGAGTAAACTGACTTATTTCATCCAAAAGCAATTTCAACTCATTATCCAGTTCCTCTTCGGCAGCTTCAATTTTTTCTGCCATGGCATGGGCGCTGTGTAGATTTCCTTGCGTTATTTCGTCGAATGCCTTTAACGCCTGCATTTCATAGATTTTATGTTTTTCCTCTATATCTTTAAGCAATTCTTCAACATGCATAAAAGCTTTTTTATCTTCTTCTGTATGTGCATTACCGATTGCGTACACCGTCAGTTTAATGCCTTCCTGCAACTCCTCAACCACATTTTTTGATAGTTCTTCAAAGGTATGCAACGCTTGCTTAAAGTGTTTTTCTGCGGCTACGTTGTTTTTCATCTCATCACCGAAACGCAGAATACGCTCAAAATTTATCGCCTGTTCCAGCTGGTGAATGGTGATCTGCGTTACTATTTCGTTAAGAGGTATATCCTGTTCAGTTATGGTGGCAATCTCTATCCCCAAACCCGATAACTTAATGTATGCCGTCAGGCTAATAATCAATATTAGTGCCAAAAAAAAGGCGGTAATAATACCCAGCTGTGCTTTAACACCGATTTCCTTAGATTGTTTGATAGCCATCTTAGTATTCCTTTAATTTTAAAAATATAATTAATTTATAAAATGTAATTTACTGATTTTTTAAGAAAAAACGAGTATTAACGCACTATACAAGGTCAAAAATTTGTATGAATAACCGATAGAAATTTAGAAATCTGTGAAGATGAAACCTCAGTGGGTGTTCGCATGAAAAACCAACGCCCCCTTTACTACAGGGTAGCGCGGTCAATGAACCGCGTTCCCCTATAAATTTATTGCTTTTATTTTTTTAAAAATACGTTAAAAAAAAAGTTAAAAAGACACCCACTACGGCCAGTTTCCCGGCACTATTGGCACGAACATAATACACCTCCATGGCATAGGGCTTATCCTTTACATCATGTTCGCCAGGGCTGTAAAAGTGAACCAGCAGCAATTTATATTCCTCACCACTTATTCTGATTGAACAGTTAATAGAACAGTTAATAGAACGGTCAATAGAGGAGACAGTGCGATAATGGCTTGCCTGTTTCCTGCTTTTCATTTCAACGTTTTTTAGCATTGCTCCATTCCTTCTCCCAGTTTGGGTGATATCATTACGCAAGACCTTTCCTGTTTATGCTTCCTTGCTTATGCTTCCCTGCTTATGCTTCCCTGCTTATGACAGTTCAGTGCTATTCTGAATATTACCCACCGTTGATAGCTCATCGATCGACAAAACATTCTCAATGTCCAGCAAGACAAGAAGCTTGTTATCTACCTTGGCCATACCCATTATAAAATTTACTTGAATCTGCTCACCGAGCGATGGTGCCGGTTCAACTTCACCGGGGTGAATATCGATCACCTCATTAACCATATCGACCGTGATACCAATCTCTATTTTCAAATCATTATTCTTTATTTCAAGGATGATAATGCTAGTACGCTTGGTG
>NVUB02000040.1 GCA_002401775.2 Ectothiorhodospiraceae bacterium | reverse complement strand
TGTAGTGAGGCAAGTATAGAAACATTGCGTGTGAACTTCCTACCGGTTAACTCTCTCACACATTGAACATCTCATCTTAGTACCCCAGTGCGCGTTTATCAGCCGTATTGTTCCCGGCCGGCGGATCAGCTCTGCCGGGGGATGGTGGGTTGGGTAGTAAAATAACAAACGGTGTTATCATGCAGGGTGGGTGGGATGGCTCGCGAAAGCGTTTCCCTTCCACTTCTGTTGGGGCAGGGGGTTTTTTGAACCAAAAGAAAAAGAAAGGGAAGTACAGAACCGAAAGCGCACACGCAAAAGCAAGACACAATCCTCGCGTCAACCTTTGTCCCCGCGGGGAGTTGAACTGACGCTATGTGTCTTTTTGTTCCTTTGTCGCCCTCTCTTGTAGTGAGGCAAGTATAGAAACATTGCGTGTGAACTTCCTACCGGTTAACTCTCTCACACATTGAACATCTCATCTTAGTACCCCAGTGCGCGTTTATCAGCCGTATTGTTCCCGGCCTTGCCCATCCACTAACCCCAGTGCCCCTTCTCTCCCTCTGTGTGCGCCGAGTTTTGTGAATTACCGATGCGCGTGACGGGTAGTAGTTTCGGTTGTTTGAAGTGGCGACTAAGGGGGTCGGCCGGATTGATAAGACCTTCCACAAATCTGAAGTGGAATCGAGTTTGAAATTCGCCAAGGAAACGTAGTACGGCTGAATATGAATATGCTTTCCCGACTGTTTTTTGTGCAGCGAAAATCATTGGCGCATGGTCCGTGTATATCACGACGTTCTTCGCCCAAACTGGTACCATTGTGGCAACTGCCTTTCGAATTGCCAGCGGTTCCGCTGCAACAGAGCTATTCACATTCCACAAGTTTCTGTCTGTCATCGACCAAGGTTGTCCAAATCGGATGATGGTTCCGTTTCTGTTGATTGACATGACTCCCCAGCCTTCTGCGCTCGCATCTGTGTATAAAGTAAATTCCGGCTCTTCCTCTGGATCCCATACACTCACCGCCACGTTCGCCATAGCCGTGGCGCTCCATTCGCGTATGAGGTCTGCGATGTGTGTCGGTGTCCGTTGTTTCTCATCAAGCGGGGTACGAGCCAAACTTGCCAAGTGTCGCAGCACGAAGTGGTAACGTGCTAGCAGTATGCGTAGTGTGCTGCTGGCGTATAGTAGGAGGCCGATGATCGCCATAAATTGTCGCGTGGTAAGGGGGCGAGTGCCAATAATTTTGTTGACGTATGCACATTTCAATCGTGTTTTTTCTGTGAGTGCGCGCGTTTTTGTTGTGTGGTCGTAGTGTTCACCTAGGAAATCGTATTGTCGCGCAATCGTTACACGTGTATCTTTGAGGGTGGCACCCACTTGCGCACTTCGTGCGACGAAACTGTCTCCCGTCCGTTTTAGATCATTTGTGTTACCTAGGAACAAAATGTTGTCAACACATGTCGCTACGAATACCGCGTCGGGTTTTTCTGGGTCATGTGCAATGCTCTCCGTGATCGCCTCCGCTACTTCACACGAGGGGCGAAACCCCATTGGCACGTATGGGAGGGTGCTTGGCGTTGGTGATGTGCGCACTCCAAAGAAACATTGGATTTCCTCTGCTAGGCTGATTTGGTCGAACCATGCTGCGTAATCGAATTGTGCTCCAGCCTCCGCATGATAGACCGCACATCTGATGTCGTCCCGCTTCGTATACTGTGTTGTCGTAGCCAACGCTGGAGTGTTTGCAATGATGTCATTGATGAGGGGTTCAAACAATGGGCGGCGCCTGTCGCCCTCCTCGCGCTCTTCGACTCGTGGAAAACCATTGCAATACGCATGGATCTCATCTGGTGGCGTGCGAAGTTTTCGGACATCCCATAGTCTCATGATGTCTGCCGTTGTGAACGTCAGACGATCCTGTCGCAGCTTGTAGGTTAGCAATTCTTGTCGTAAGATGTCGTACATGGGCGACCATTTTATCCATCTCATTGCATGCAGGAGCTTGGCGTGCATCGGCTCTCGTTGTGGTAGCGCTTGTAATGCCGTCAAATTAAGCGCGCCCAACACGGCTGGTTTGATGTGCAATGGAAGGTCGTTCCGTTTGTTATTGCGCCTTCCCGTCAATGTGTTCCAAGATGGTGCGTTTGTGGTGGTCGCTGTCAGAGGAGCAATGCCGTCCCCGCCTCCGCCATCGCTGTGCGGGTAGCACCGGTTATGCGTCCCCAGTTCAAGTATCTCAAGAGAGTTTTCTCGGAGAGGTGCCCCGAGTATTTCATGAGCACGTTGTGTGGTACACCTTCTCGTGCCATTGCCTGCAGTGAACCTCTGCGAACCGATTTCGCTTCGAGCAGTGGATGTATCGCTTTGTATGTTGAGCGTAGGTCCGGTGGAGTGATCGTAAATAGGCATGTGTCGGCCTCCGCCGGAGGTATGTTGTCTGTCCATCGTGAACGCAGGAGTTGTAGATGCGCGGTGTCTAGGGGTACTGTGTGAACCGTGTACGGTCCGCGATGGCACACCGCTTTTCCTTGGCTGAATGTCAGCGCTAGTGCACCGTCGGGGTGTAGTTCGATGTCTCCCTTTTTCAATTGGAGGACGTCCCCCACACGTCCTGCTGAAAACCACATCAACATGAGTGCCAAGCGTTGTTCCGTCCGTCGCTCCGCATTCATCGCAAGGCGGAACGTTTCTGTCGTCATCGCCATTGGGGTTCTGGGCTTCTCTTCCCTTGCATACCGTTGTATGGAGGTGATCCCTTGGCCCCAGAAGACATCTGCGTTTAGGGCTAATCCGTGCGTCACCTGTTTGTAGAGTGGCAGGATCCGTAATGCGCTTTGTGTTGCTGTGGTGTTCTTTAGCATAGTGCTCCATGTCCATTTCTTGCTCACGCGTATCTCGTGCAGATGTTCCATGATTGCGATCGTGATTCTTTTCTTCTGCAAAGGTTTTGACATTGTCTTCAGTCGTACAAGTGCCCGTCGATGCCCGGCGCGAGTTTGTAACGAGAGTGCTTTCTCCGCCCATGAGGGTGTGTCGACATCTTGGTACGTCAGAAGTTGAGTAAGGTCGCTTCCAGTCATATGGGCCACAACCGGAAGCGTTGTGTAGTGGCCCTGCCGAAAAAGCTCCGCTGTCGTTGTCTCTGCAATCTCATAATCAGCCTCTGAGTCTGAATCTGATTCGTCGCGCTCATTCCCGGGATCCGCATCTGTGACCTCGTCATTTGAGTGGGCGTGCCCAGTCGGTGTTGTTTGCGCGTTGTTGTCACCACGTGCTAGGGCTCTGACTGCATCGATTCTCTGTTTCCTGAGAGACGTGTCAGGGAATGGAATCACATCGAATTCATAGTACGTGATGTCTTCATTTGGAGTTAGCTCTTCATAGAATGAACCTTTATCCTGCGCGCGGTGAGTATGTGTCCATATAGTGTTCCAAGGACCTTTGTCTGCGTCTCGTGCCGGTCTGTTGATGTATCCCTTCCATGTCTTCGGACGTATACGAGTAAGGTTTTCAAGTTGCCCTTCCCACGTGCATGTGACTTGTAGCTTCTGGCACCCTTCTGCCCATAAGGCTCTGATACGACGACGAATCTCGTCGTGCCGAATCGGAGTGTAGCGACTCCCACCCTGGATGTCAGGGTTTATGATTCGTTTCAGTGCTACGAAGAATTGCTCCTTGTCCATTGGGGGGTCTGCAAACAGCTCCCGGAGTTGTTTTGTCAGGCCGATCGTATGGTGTACAATCCATCCTGCCGCAATACAGAAGAAAGCTAACAGCATAAAAATTCCACAGTCCTCACTGTATCTTTGTTGCTGTGGGGACGTTCCATGCTCTAGGATGATGTCAGGCCAGCGTTGCAGGGATTTTAAGATATCAGCGTGAACGAAGTGTGATGGTGCCGAATCATGGATCGTCAGGACGTACCGGTTGTTCCGTCGCCGTAAGACTCCCGCGATCCAATGCGAACGCACGAAGATTGGAAGAAAGACAAAACCCGTGCGTGTGACCATTTGCTCCATGACTTTTATCAACGATCGATCCAGTCGCACAAATGTGTCACAGGGCATAATTTCAACACCGTCTGAAGCGAGGTACTTGGACAACAAACGATCTAGTTCAACATTGGACGTTTTGCCACGTGCGAGCGTACCACCCTCGAGGTGATACTGTTGTTGTTCCTTCGGTCGTTGTTTCTGGTGCTGCTGTTGTTGTTGCTGTTGCTGCTCCTGTTGCTGCTGTGGCTGTTGGTGCCGGGGCTTCTGCTCCTGCAGCTGTTGTTGCTGCTGGCGTTGCTGCTGCTGCTGTTGCTGTTGCTGCTGCTGCTGCCTTTGTTGCTGCTGTTGCTGCTGCTGCTGCTGCTTCTGCTGCTGCTGCTGCCTTTGCTGCTGGTGCTTGTGCTCCTGCTGCTGTTGCTGCTGCTGCTGTTGGTGCTGCTGCTGCTGCGTTTGCTGCTGGTGCGTGTGCTCCTGCTGCTGCTGCTGCTGCTGCCGTTGCTGTTGCTGCTGCTGCTGCTGTTGTTGCTGCTGCTGTTGTTGGTGCTGCTGCTGCTGCTGCTGCTGTTGGTGCTGCTGTTGCTGCTGCTGTTGCTGTTGGTGCTGCTGTTGGTGCTGCTGCTGCTGCTTCTGTTGCTGCTGCTGCTGCTGCTGCTGGTGCTGCTGGTGCTGCTGCTGCTGCTGCTGCTGCTGCTGCTGCTGCTGCTGCTGCTGCTGCTGCTGCTGCTGCTGCTGCTGCTGCTGCTGCTGCTGCTGCTGCTGCTGC
>NVUB02000004.1 GCA_002401775.2 Ectothiorhodospiraceae bacterium | reverse complement strand
TGATATTGATCTTCTGGTGGAGTTTAAAAAAGGTAAATCTCCTTCGCTGGGAGGGATGGTAAGGCTGAAAGATGACTTTAGTATCTTGTTTGACGGCAGGAGAGTTGATGTAGCTACGTCATCGATCTTAAATAACCCTTATCGTCAACAGGCTATAGAAAGAGACATGGAGGTGCTTTATGCAGCCTGAAGACCGGAATCCAGCTTACCTCTGGCTTATCTTTGGATTACCTCTGGGATATGTTGCAAGCAGCTAAAGAGGCTGAGGGAAAACCAGGGTCAGGTCTTTCCTTGCCATATTATCGATATTCAATGCTTATCTGACAGGTGGTTATACATTGAATGAGATAGGTGATTCTTATGGTAAGCATTATTCAACCATAAGCAAAATTATAAAATACGATGAGTGATGTGGTGCATAAAGATCTAGCCTCGATGTTTCCGACTCCGATGTTTCTACATACAGTGCCCCTCAGTGATATTTATTCCTAATCCCTAAATTGACACATGGCTATGTGTGATCTACTGTGTGGGGTAGGAGGTGCAATGATGGCAACGAATTTAGCAATAGACGATGAGCTTCTTGAGGAGGCGCTATCAATTAGTGGTTTTAAGACAAAAAAAGATACGGTAAATCATGCGCTTAGGGAGTTTGTTGATCGACGAAAGCAGCTTGAGATTGTCGAGCTATTTGGTAAGCTGGACCCTGATGCCGACTATAATTATAAGAAGGCTAGAAAGCATTGAAAGTTCTTGTTGATACTTCAATTTGGTCTTATGCACTACGTTCAAAAAGAAAAGGGTTCGAGGTTCATGTTCAGGAATTAGAGGCGCTAATTTCAGATCAGAGAGTCATTATGATAGGCCCTGTTAGGCAAGAAATACTGTCAGGTTACAGTGATAAATCTAAGTTTGAAAAACTAAACAGTAAACTTAGGTATTTTCAAAATACGCAAGTTGTAGATGATGACTATGTCCAGGCTGCTGTATTCTCAAACTTATGCCGTTCTAAAGGTATCCAGGGTTCTCATACCGACTTTTTAATCAGTGCTGTAGCCCATCGTTTAAATGCGGCAATATTTACTACCGATAATGATTTTGTTCACTATAGTAAACATGTAGCAATTAGCTTACATGTGCCAAAAGCTAATTAACTTGCTCCAGATAATCGGGTTCCATAACTTAAATCACAAGTCTTCCAGCCTTTTCCCGACAAGATTTTTCAAATGTCTGTGCTAAACTAACCCAAAGATGTTGTGTTGCTAAGATGTTTTGGCGATGTATTTTATTGCAGTATTTTCTATTTGATAGTTTTTAACATTAAATTTATTTTGGTGAGTATGACAAAATGAATGTTGTCGTTAAATATCTCTTGAAAAAGGCGTATCCTGCCGCTGTTCCTGTTGCGATTCCTGTAACCATACCTACCGCCATTTCTGTCGTAATAATTTCTTGTGTTCTTGCGCTTTCTGCTTGCTCTGATGTTGACTCTGAAGATGTTGATTCCAGTGATTTTTATGCGATTATGCCGCTTGTTTCTACGGGTAATGATCAAACCAATGTGCGGGTGTGTTTGGCGACGAGTTCGAGTTTTTCTGCGGATGAAATCAGGCTGTCTGCGGGTGATTCTTTGTCTGCTACGGCAAACGGTATTACTAAGGTATTGGTGGGTAATGCTTGCTACGAGACTGTTTTTGATGTTGATGAGGGCGGAACGGCGTTTGTGATTTCACTGGATCGTTCTGAATATGATGGTATGCCTAATTCTACGGTGATTTTGCCTGAAAAATTATCGATTCTTATGCCGACTGAAAATCAGATTTTTAATTCTGGTGAAAGTATAACGGTTACTTGGTCACCAAGTGTTACTTCAGAAAAAGTCACGGTTTTTTATAGTGGCAATTGTGCTTCTGTTTTGAATGATGAAAGTCTTTATTTTGGCCGTGCTTACACGGTTGATGATACGGGGATTCATACGGTTTTGGTCAATACCATACTGAATGCGTTTGGTTATCATTCTGTGTTTGATCGTAAGGTGGCTTGTTCGTCTTCTGTATCGGTGTCGCGATCGAATACGGGCGCTGTTGACCCTAATTATGGTGAGGGGGGGATTATTACTGCGATACAAACCCGAAAGGTTGGGGTTAGTCTTTATCCGTAGATACCATCTCTCAATGCCAGTCTCAAGGCTGTATTCCTCATTCCCACGCTCTGCGTGGGAATGCATACGATGTTAATGTTCCAAGTTTGGTATGGGTTCCCACGCAGAGCATGGGAACCAGGGAAATTAGGGATGGTACGAATAATTTGCATCACTCCGTAGGGGCAATCCCTTGTGGTTGCTCTGGTTTGGGTATGTGCGGTAAACAGGGTACCCACAAGGGGCACCCCTACCGTGTGATTTTCTCATTCCCGCACGTTCACACGGCTGTGAATAAATACTGGGGTGGAAATTCAGTGGTTTCAATGACGAAAAAGTTAATGGATCGTAGTTTTATTGCGTTTATTATTTATTAATGTTGTCAAAGCCATCATACGGTGTGGTTTTGATTTTCTCATTCCCGCACGTCCACACGGCTGTGAATAAATGCTGGGGCGGGTATCCGGTGGTCTCGCCGACATTCTAGATTCCGGCCTTCGCCGGAATGACGAAAAAATTAATGGCAGTGATGTTACTCTTTATTTTCGCTAAGGAATGGAAAATAAATAACTTTTATAAGTAGCGCTCTGATTTAGGCGAAGACGGGTTGAAGCAGGGATGCTAATTGTATGAGTTATTTAATTTCTATTCCTAAGGGAATCTCTTGTTTTTATTTTCCGTTTTCTTCGTTTTCTTCGTTTTCATCAAAATCATCTAAGTCATCAAAATCATCAAAATCATCAAAGTCATCTTCTGGTGGGTCGCCGTCGTATACATGGTACTGGCGCCTTTGCAGGTAGGCTTCGCGGGTGTAGATGTAGTGATCCAGAGCGGCGGTTTCCAGTATGCGACTTGCGCTTAGAAAGTCGGCTCGGGTGTCCACGAATTTACTGACAAACAATGCGCTGCGCGCGTTAACGTGTTCGACGTTGCGAATCACGGGGTCAAAATAGGTGTAATCGGCGCTGATGCCGACGGTGTCTCGAATGCTGCTGGGGCCGAAGAAGGGCAGTACGAAGTAAGGGCCGCTGGGGACGCCCCAGTAGCCGAGGGTTTGACCAAAGTCTTCGTTGTGTTTGGGGAGGTCCATGTGTGTGGCGACATCGATAAGGCCCAATAAACCGGCGGTGGTATTAAAGAGGATTCGCGCGGCATCTGATGCGGCCTGGTCAAATTTGAGCTGTAACAAGTCGTTGGCGAGTACGGTGACGTCGTCCAGGTTGCCAAAAAAGTTGGTGACGCCTTTGTCGGCCCAGTCGGGCATAACATTTTGATAGGTTTGCGCAACGGGTGTGGCGATGCTTTTGTCAAAGCTTTGGTTGATGTTGTGTACGACACGGTTATAAGACTCGAACGGGTCGTGTGGTTCGGTGGGCGCTGACAAGGTGGCACATCCGCTAATAACTGTGCAGGCAAGCAACAGTGCTAGGGAAGGCCGTGGCCTCAAAACAGTAAACTCTCTTCGATGGCGTCTATGCCTGCCTGGCCGCAATTGTGATCAAGATCGCCCCCTGGTGCGCCCGATACACCCACGGCGCCCACTAATGAGCCTGCGGCTGATATGGGAATGCCGCCTCCGATCATTAGTGCTCCGGCGACGAAGCGTACTCCCGATTGTTCTTTGCCCGATTGTGTAACGTCCATCATTACGGTGGTGGGGGTGTTGAAGCTGGCGGCGGTCCAGGCTTTGCGGCGGGCGGTTTCCGGGGTGTGAGCGCCTGCGAGTTGGTCGCGCAGGATGACTTGTGTGATTCCTGAACGGTCTACGACGGCCACGGCAACCTGGTAACCGGCTTCACGACATGCGTCCAGTGTGGCTTGTGCCAGTTGTAAGGCCAGGGCGGGTTTCATGCTTTTAAATTCGACCAGGCCTTCCTGTTCTTCGGCAACGGCGATTGTGGTGCTGAGCAGCCAGAGGGCTAATCCGAAACTTAAGACTAAGCCTAAGCTTATGCCTAATGTTTTTTTCTGGGTTTTGCCTGTACTTCTCATCGACTCTCTCCATTGTGGCTTTGTGGCACTTTGCCGGCTTATTGTATGATTATTGGGGCTTTGGTTACCTGCCAATGTACTTTATGATTCTTTTCTAAATATCACGGTAGCGGGGATATTAGCGTGGTTATTCTCGTTCGAGTTTTTGTTGCAAGCGTTGCAAAGCCTCTTGAGTCTGCCGTAATTCGCGCAATATTTCATCCTTGCTGGCGGGGGCTCGAAGGGCGTCCAATTGCTCTTGTTTGGCTTCTTCGAGATTGTTGAGCACCACGGCAATAAACAGGTTGATGACCACGAAAGTGCCTAATACCACGAAGCTGATGAAGTAAATCCAGCTCAGGTAGTGCATTTCCATGGCGGCGTACATGACGTCGGTCCAGTCTTCCAGTGTCACTATGCGGAATAAGGTTAACAGTGACATGCCCAGATTACGCCAGTGGGTGGGGTCATGTTCGTGGAACAGGTGGTAACCGGCCACAGCGTAGATGTAAAAAATGATGCTCATTAGCATCAATACGTGGCCCATACTGGGGATGGATCTGACCAGTGTGCTGATGATGAGCCGTAGTTCGGGAATGGTGGACATGAGTCTTGCCACACGCAACAAGCGCGCGAGGCGAGCGATCATGGCGTACTCGCCGGTAGAGGGGAGCAGTGACAATACCACGATGCTGAAGTCGAACAGATTCCAGCCGTCACCAAAATAGAGTCTGAAACGAGGGGCGACGGCGATTATTTTCAGTGCGGCTTCGATGATAAAAACCCCGAGAACGAGGTTGTTAGCGAGGTGTAGCCAGCCGTTGTAGTTGGCGACAAAATCAGGGGAGGTCTCCAGGCCAAGAATGATGGCGTTGAACAGAATTAACCCGATGATGGTGTATTCAAAAACAGGGTTATTGACAATGGATTGGGCAAATTTTTTTATAGGATTCATGAGTCAGTGCTGTTAGTGGCTGTTAATTAGTAGAAGTAAAACGCGGATTGTGTTTCAGAACATGGATGGTAAACGGGCAATATCCAACGCAAAAGGTGTTGAGGCGCCGTGTACGCAAAGAAGCGTTTTTAACAATGAATGTTAAAAACCATTTATTCTCTGCGCTCTTCGTACCTCAGCGCCTTCGCGTTGGATTTTAAATGGGTGACTTTATAGGGCCTATGGTCATTTCACGGTTCATTTTGAAAATCGTTTCGCAGATTGTTTTATGGGGGCAGAAAGTAGGGATTCAAGGTCTGAGAAAAATAGACTGGGGTCTACGCGCGCATCATTGAGGCTCACGCTCCAGTGTAAATGCGGGCCTGTGGCTCGGCCGGTCTGCCCCACGGCGCCGATGGTTTCTCCTTGTTCGACAATTTGGCCGGGTTTGATGTCGATACGGCTCATGTGGCTGTACATGGTGATCAGCCCCTGGCCGTGGTCAATAAATACCGAATTGCCGTTGAAGAAAAAATTGCCATTTTCGATGATGCGCCCGGCAGCAGGGGCGATGATGGGGGTGCCTTTGGTGGCAGCAATGTCGATGCCGCTATGCGGTCTACGTGGCTGTTTATTGAAAAAACGACGCAAGCCAAAAGGACTGCTGAGTCTGCCGGTTACGGGCAAAATGAATTTGGGCAAAATAAACTGAGCGCCCACATTGGCTTCATTGGTTTTTTGTTGCCAATGACGCAAGGCCTTACGGATGCGGCCGCGCTCGCCACGGATTCGCTTCAGATCGGTTTTATTGGGATTGACCTTGCGTTTGTTTTTGATGGTTAGCCGTTGTTCCGCATATTTTTTGGCGTTGATTTTAAAGTTAACGGCTTGCTTGCGACCGGTGATTTTGAGTTGATGTTTACCGCCTCTGGCAGTGAGACGTATGCCAACCACCGCCTGCCAGCGGCCATTGTTTTCAACGACCATCACACGTTTTTTATTGTAATGTGCAACGGGGGCTGGGCCTTGAGATGAGCCAAGATCCAGAGTGACCACACCACCGGGTACGGCGGCAGTATGGGGTAGCATCTGTGGCAAAGTGGCTGGAACAGTCTCAGGGAAAGCCTCAGGTAAAGCGAGAGACAGCTGCTCGGCGGCCATTGTCGGCGCGCTAAACAGTAAAAAACACAACGCTAGGCTGCCATTGTAGAAAAGATCACGGTAGAAAAAACCACAGCGCAAAAAACCACGGCGCTGACGGCTATATGACCGACTACGACATGGCCGGTGGGCGAATGTTGGTGGATGTTGGGAATGGTTCATGGGTTAATCTTTCTTATGCACGGCTTCGATGCGGCAGTCGAGCTGCCCGAAACCTAATTGGGTGGTGACGGCGTCGCCTACGTTTACTTCGCTGGACTTGCGAACCACGGTGCCGTCGGGTTTTTTTACAATGGCATAGCCACGGCCGAGTGTCGCTAACGGGCTGACGCTATCCAGAGCCCGACCGAGATTACCGAGGCGGGCGCGGTGCCGCGCTAACTGGGCCAACATGGCGTGTTTATTGCTGTGTTGGAGGTTATTCAAGCGCCGCTGTAATTCGCGCAGGCGCTGGCTGGGCGAACGGCCATGCAGGCGAGCCGTCAAGGTATTCAGCCGTGACTGCCACTGGCGTAATTGGCTTTGGCTGGCCAGGTTGAGGCGTTGCTCTAGTTCGTCGAGACGCTGAGCTCTTTCGCGCAGCCTTTGGCCGGGGTGTTTCAGTTGTCGGCGCAGCCACTGTAAATGCTGTTGATGCTGGCTGATTTTTCCTTGCCAGCTGCGTGTTAAGCGCTGTTGCCAACCTGCGAAAACACTCAGCCATTCCTCCCGGTCGGGGCTCACCAGTTCCGCCGCGGCAGATGGGGTTGGGGCGCGCAGGTCGGCGACAAAATCAGCGATGGTAAAGTCGACTTCGTGGCCAATGGCGCTCACCACCGGAATGGGGCAGGCGTGAATGGCGCGGGCCACGGCCTCGTTGTTAAAGGCCCACAGGTCTTCCAGTGAGCCACCACCACGGGCCAGAATTAAGGTGTCGCATTCATTACGGTTACTCGCCGTTTGCAGAGCGTCAACAATGGCGGCAGGGGCGGCGTCTCCTTGCACTGGCACAGGATAAATCAACACCGGTATGCCGGGGAAACGGCGTTTGAGCACACTGAGAATATCGCGAATCGCCGCACCGGTAGGCGAGGTAATAACGCCCAATCGTGTGGGTAATTCGGGCAGGGGCTGTTTTTCATCGGCATCAAACAACCCTTCACTGTGCAATTGATGTTTGAGTAGCTCGAACTGACGACGCAAAGCACCGTCTCCGGCTTCTTCCATATGTTCTGCAATGAGCTGGTAGTCACCGCGTGCCGGGTACAGGCTTAACCGGCCACGCACCAATATCTGTTGACCATTCTCCGGTCGAAAATTAACCAGACGGTTGCGCATTTTGAACATGGCGCAGCGTAACTGGGCATTGGAATCTTTGAGGCTGAAATAAATATGGCCAGAGGCCGGGCGGGCAAGGTTGGATATTTCACCTTCCACCCAAATCAGCGGGAAATGACCTTCCAGCAGATCCCGAGCGGCATTATTCAGATCGGAAACACTGTAAATGTCTCTTGTGGGCGCGTTATTGGTTGAGGATGCTGGCATGATTTTGAATGTGTTTTCGTTAATACGCTGTAATGCGTGAGTAGTTGTACTGTTTATGGGTATAAAACATCATTGGAGTAGAATAGCTGGAGTAAAATAGCTGGAGTAAGCTACAAAAGTCTCATGAATAGCCAAATGTCTCATATCGTATGATAAATGAAACGTAAACCAATCTGTCATCCCAGTATGTTTTTAAGCCGGAACGACTATTTCTAAAGCTAAAACCTAACGCAAAGGCGCCAAGATCGCAGAGTTTTTTGTCTCTAAAATCTTTTCTTTGCGTTGGATTGTAAAAATACTCATAACAACCAATGCACTTCCCGTCCACACCTGTTAATAACGCATTCATAAAAAAAGACAGGCTGCCGAGGCAACCTGCCTTTATTTCTGCGGTTTCACGGTGGTTTAAAACCGCTTATAAAGGTTAAAACAACCGTTTTAAAACAACCAAGGCCCCGCGTCTTTCTGGCCCATGGCTTGTGCATAGCCCATTTCACCTTGTTCATTGGCCTTGTTGGCTAGCTTGATGGCCTTTTTAAAATCACTCTTGCTGGCAGCAGCTTTGGCTTTTTTGATCATTTTTTTCTTCGCATCGCGCCATTCGCCTTCAACACCACGTGCTTTTTTCAGGGATGCCTCAGCGGCGGCAATGGCAGATTTGGCAGATTCTGCATCATTGCTCATTGCGGAATCGCTATCACCCCCCATCATCGTACAACCATTAAGCGCAAAGACCAGGGCACCAAAAATCAATAATTTTTTCATTCTTCTTCCTCCGATGCTTATAAAATCTTCTATACAGGCTGTTTTGCTTAGTTTTTGCTTAGCGTCTTGCTTACATTAAGCAGGATATTAAGCGGGCTTAAACAGGGTTAAACAAGCGTGCCTGTGTAGGGAAACGGTGTATTACCTTCTGTTTTCGTAGTGTAAGTCCGAAAATGTTGAGGTAAATCTATTTATTAACGACCGCCACTTAATCACACAATTGCAGCGAAGATCAAGCAAATGGTTTACCCATTGCCCCTCCAGCTTATATAATCTGCCACCTTACGAACCTGGACAGTTCATAAATTATGCACAATCTCACTTGTCTATTGATTCTACAGGGAATATTTCTTCGGTCGCCCGTCATCACTGATACGGGTCTCTTACGGAAATTTCCCTGTGAAAACAATATCCTGCGCGATTTTTGCGCAATTTTATGAACTCTCCGGGCTAAATCCTGGTCTTGTTTGGAATCCCGCCCATGCGCATTGCTCAAGAAGCACTTACATTCGATGATGTTTTATTAATCCCAGCTCATTCTACGGTTATGCCCAAGGAAGTCAGCCTGGTCACCCGTTTAACGCGGGAAATTACCTTGAATATCCCGTTGATTTCCGCCGCCATGGACACCGTTACGGAGGCTCGGCTGGCGATCAGCATGGCCCAGGAAGGGGGCATCGGCATTATTCATAAGAATATGACCGGCCCTCAACAGGCAGAACAGGTACGTTTGGTGAAGAAATACGAGAGCGGGGTCATTAAAGATCCTATTTCGGTCACACCAGAAACCAGTATTCGTGAGGTGCTGGCTTTAACCCGTGCTCACAATATCTCAGGTGTGCCGGTGGTACAGGGTGAAGACCTGCTGGGGATAGTCACCAGCCGTGATCTGCGCTTTGAAACCCGCTTTGATGAGCCTGTTTCCACCATCATGATCCCAAAAGACAAATTGGTGACGGTGCAAGAAGGTGCGGAATCCGCTGAAGTGCTGGCATTGTTGCACAAACATCGCATCGAAAAAGTGCTGGTGGTCAACGACGCCTTTCAACTGCGTGGCTTGATTACCGTGAAAGATATTCAGAAAGCCAGCGAATATCCTAACGCCTGCAAAGACGACCAGGCGCGTCTGCGTGTGGGCGCGGCGGTGGGAACGGGCGAAGGCACGGAAGAACGCGTTGCTGCGCTGGTCGCGGCCGGAGTGGATGTGATTGTGGTAGATACCGCACATGGCCATTCACAAGGTGTGCTGGATCGCGTTAGCTGGGTCAAAAAGAATTTCCCGCAGGTGCAGGTCATCGGCGGCAATATTGCCACGGGCGAAGCAGCCAAGGCACTGGTAGCTGCGGGTGCTGACGGCGTTAAGGTGGGCATAGGCCCAGGCTCCATTTGCACCACACGCATTGTTGCCGGTGTAGGTGTACCGCAAATAACCGCCATTGATAATGTGGCCGCTGCCCTGGCGGGCTCTGGTGTACCACTCATTGCTGATGGTGGTATCCGTTATTCTGGCGATGTGGCAAAGGCCTTGGTGGCCGGTGCCTATTCCATCATGATCGGCAGTATGTTTGCCGGTACTGAAGAAGCGCCCGGTGAAGTTGAGCTGTTCCAAGGGCGTTCCTACAAGTCTTATCGCGGCATGGGTTCACTGGGTGCGATGACCGGAGCAGAAGGCTCCAGTGACCGTTATTTCCAAGAAGGTAGCAAGGCCGACAAACTGGTGCCCGAGGGTATCGAGGGTCGTGTGCCGTTCAAAGGGTCACTTGCCCCCGTCGTACACCAATTACTGGGCGGCATTCGTTCCAGCATGGGTTACACCGGTTGTGCCACCATTGATGACATGCGCAGCACCCCTGAGTTTGTACGTGTCACCAATGCAGGTATGGCCGAAAGCCATGTGCATGACGTACAGATCACCAAAGAGGCACCGAATTACCGGGCCTGATTAACCGTTTGAAATCTTGTTCCAACTTTTGTCGGAATGACAGGAAAACTTTTCCCCGTCATTCCGGCGAAGGCCGGAATCCAGTGGTTTTAACGATAATCTGCAAACCGGCTTGCATACCCTCAGAGAATGCGCCGACATAAAATACCAACACCACGGTGGGCACAAAAAACGTGCCCACCCTACAATGGATACTGCTTTTGAAAACCGACATTCACGCCCAGCGCATTTTGATCCTCGACTTTGGTTCGCAATACACCCAACTCATCGCCCGCCGGGTACGAGAAGCGGGGGTTTATTGTGAACTACATGCCTATGACATGATGGATGACGCCGGTGTGCGTGAATTTGCCCCCAGCGGCATTATTCTATCCGGTGGCCCGGAATCGGTGACGGGTGATGATTCGCCTTCTGCCCCACAAGTGGTTTTTGAGTTGGGTGTTCCGGTGTTGGGTATTTGTTACGGCATGCAAACTATGGCCGCGCAATTGGGTGGCAAAGTGGAAAATGCCGACCACCATGAATATGGCTATGCGCAGGTACGTGCGCGTGGCCATACCGCATTGTTAAAAGGCATCGAAGACCACACCAGCCCGGAAGGCTTTGGCTTGCTCGACGTATGGATGAGCCACGGCGACCGCGTTGAAACGTTGCCGGATAACTTTAAGTTGATGGCCTCAACGGAGTCGGCTCCTATTGCAGGCATGGCCGACGAAACACGGCATTTTTACGGCATTCAGTTTCATCCTGAAGTGACTCACACCCAACAGGGCGAACGCATTATTAACCGCTTTGTACATGATATTTGCGGCTGCGAAGGCTTGTGGACTTCTGGCAATATTATCGATAACAATATTCAGAAAGTGTGCGCTCAAGTCGGTAAGGACGACGTTATCCTGGGTCTTTCCGGTGGTGTGGACTCATCAGTAGTCGCGGTGCTATTGCATAAAGCCATTGGCAAACAACTCACCTGCGTTTTTGTGGATAATGGCTTGTTACGGCTCGATGAAGGTGACCAGGTCATGGCCATGTTCGCAGAGCACATGGGCGTAAAAGTCATTCGGGTCAATGCGCAAGACCGGTTTATGGATGCGTTGGCAGGGGAGAGTGATCCCGAGAAAAAACGTAAAATTATCGGCAACCTGTTCATTGATATCTTCGAAGAAGAATCGGCCAAACTGCCGAATGCACTGTGGTTAGCTCAAGGCACGATATACCCCGACGTCATCGAATCTGCGGGTGCTAATTCGGGTAAAGCCCATGTGATTAAATCGCATCACAATGTCGGTGGCCTTCCGGATTACATGAAACTGAAACTGGTAGAGCCTTTACGCGAATTGTTTAAAGACGAAGTGCGTAAATTAGGCCTTGAATTGGGCCTGCCCTATGATATGGTTTATCGTCATCCGTTTCCGGGCCCCGGCCTGGGAGTGCGCATTCTTGGAGAAGTAAAAAAAGAATACGCCGACATCCTGCGCCCCGCCGATGCCATTTTCCTCGAGGAATTGCATAACCATGACTGGTACCACAAGGTCAGCCAGGCCTTTGCCGTGTTTTTACCGGTAAAATCCGTCGGCGTCACCGGAGACGGTCGCCGATACGACTACGTAGTATCACTGCGTGCCGTAGAAACTGTCGACTTTATGACCGCACGGTGGGCACACCTGCCATACGACCTGCTGGAAACCGTATCACGAAGAATCATCAACGAAGTCCCCGGCATCTCCCGAGTCGCCTACGACATCTCCAGCAAACCACCCGCCACCATTGAATGGGAATAGACTCAGTGGCGAGCGACGAGGCGCGAGAGGCGAGGGGAGTTGTAAGCAAAAGCATAAACGAACCCACCTCTAGCGCCTCGGGCCTAGAACTAAGTGACATAAAAATAAGTGACTTAAAAGTAAGCGACTTGAAGTGGATGCAAAGGGCGTTGGAGCTGGCCGCCCAGGCCGAAGCACACGGCGAAGTCCCCGTGGGTGCCGTCATCGTGCGTAACGATACCGTCATCGCAGAAGGCTGGAATCAACCCATTGGCTGTCACGACCCCACCGCCCACGCAGAAATCATGGCACTGCGTAAAGCCGGAAAAGCTGAGCAAAACTATCGGCTATCCGACACCACCCTGTACGTCACACTAGAACCCTGCGTCATGTGCGCCGGCGCCATCATACATGCCCGAATAAAACGCGTAGTCTACGGCGCAACAGACCCGCGCGTCGGCGCTGCCGGAAGTGCATTTTCATTGTTAGGGAATGGCCAAGACAGTGAAAAATTCAACCACATCGTTAGCGTTGAAGGCGGTGTACTAGCAGAAACATGCAGCACACAGTTACGTCAGTTTTTCAAAGCCAGACGTTAAGCCTGCTATTTACGATGGTGATGAATTATCTCGACGGGGCGGGTTTAAAACCCGCCCTAACCAACACAACCATCGAAGATTGTAGATAAAAACCATACCGCGTATGATATGCGATCAATTCGGAGAGGTGCCAGAGCTGGCCGAATGGGCTTGATTCGAAATCAAGTGAGCCCGTAAGGGCTCCGAGGGTTCGAATCCCTCCCTCTCCGCCATTCAGCCAAAAAATAATACTTACTATTCAATAAGTTGCAGTATTTTTAGGGTTTTCAATCTTCAAGATTATCCCCCCAAATCGTTTTGCTTAGGGGTGGATTAAAGAGTTTTGTCGGCGTGGCTAGCAGGGAGTATATGAAAAACCTTAAAGCTCATCACGTAGCACTAATTGTTTTTATTACATTTATTGTCTGTCTTGCGGCTTATCAGGCCATAATTATGCTGTGGACTGCGGAAGGCTGCATTCTAAAATATGCCAAAAATACAACAATTATGGGTGTAGATTACCTTAAAATCATAGTAACGGTTATTTTAGCCGCTGTAGGCTGGGTAATTGCTCATTATTTCACTGATCGAAGACAAGCGTCGGCAAAACGAAGAGATATTGTTACCGAACACTTAGTGAAGGCATACCGAGTATTGGCTTACGATATTCAACAACTTGAAAGTCCCCTAGAAAGACTTGAAAAACTTCAAGTTGTAATCTGCGATATTCAGCTATTTGGTTCAGTAGAACAAATAGAATTAGTTAAGGATCTTATTAGCGGATTAGTGAATAGCGGCGATTTTTCGCTTGATCCACTAATCAATAGTTTGAGAGGTGATCTTAGAAAACAATTAAATTTAAGTGTTGTGAGTGGCAATGTTAAATGGGTGAGACCTGAAGCTTCAACTAAGCAGTAAACCGCAGTAGCAGTAGACCCGGTAGTAAATCCGGGGTAAACCGGACTGGGGTAAACCGGGGTAAACCGGACAGCCAAGTTAAGCAATATAACAAACTCAACAAAAATCATCTCAAGTATTTGATTTTTAGATGACTTCTGTCATTCGCCAAGATGGATGTCCGAGTTAAGTTACTCTGATGCTGGGCTTGATTGAATAGGTTGTCAACACCTATCATGGATGTTCGTATTGAGGAGGCATCCCCCTATCCTGATTAGGTGACAAAGATGGTTATTCACTCCGAACCTTATAGCTTGATTTTAGACCGATATCAGGCGTCGTTGAATTGGTTAGAATCTTTGGGGTTAGACATTAGCAAAGGACGATTGAGTTCTTATTCAGATATCATTGGATATATCAGCAACAATTATCAGACTGCTGATTCAAATACGCTCAAAGAAAAATATCCAGACGCTGTAAACTCTTTTTATGAAAGTATGGCAATCATGGATGTTTACCAAAAATTTGGTAATTATTCCGCAGAAAATTTGGGAGAGGTTGTAAATAAGCTAAGTAAGGCTATATATGGCCCTGAGCATAATCTTAAAGAGACTCATTCAAGTAGCGAAGCACGAAATTACTTGTTTGAAGCTATTACTTCCGCAAAGTTACATGTGCCAGAAAAGGGGGCATTTGGTATGTTTCGTTCAGCCTCTGACACAGGTACAACGTTTGAGGGCAAGCGTCTATTAGTAGAATGCAAGAGACTTAACTCTCACAAAAAAATTGAAAAAAACGTAAGGGTGGCCGCCAATCAGCTAAAAACTCAACTAAACGATCACGTTGGCTCAGGATATAGGGGGCTAATCGCACTAGATATTAGCAAATTGGTTAATCCAGAGTTTCATCTGTTTTCGAAGGAAAATGATGTTGAATTGGTAAATGGTCTTACTAGCGCTGTTCAGGAATTCATAGATAAGTATGAGAATATTTGGCACCCTATAATTTATAAAAAGTCGAAGAAGATATTGGGAGTTCTAATACGGATGTCTGTTATGGGGCAATCTAAACAAAGAAACCTATTGGCAACCTGCTCTGAGTGGGGGTTAAATCCATGCCCTACCATTAAGTCATCCGATGGAGAGTTTCTGGTAAATTTAACCAATGTCATCAATCAGAAATAGGTGTTGTCACCGGTAAAGAGGACAGCTAAGTTTAAAATATCCACAAAAATTGAAACTGCTCCCTGCCGACTATAATTTTTTATGATGATATTTTGTTTGAATTGTCGAAATATTGTGTGCTGCGGAACTGTAAAGGCAAAAATGGAAAATCAAACTCAGGTGTAGCACTCAGCTATAGACTGAGCGCTACTATTTCGAGCAGGATTTAACTTTTCATCAGGTAGGAAGGTACTGCTTACAGCCATTAATCCCCGGCGTTCGTTCATAGACGAGATTTTTGCTGTAGACAAGGCTTGGCTAATGGGTGACCCCTTTGTTTCTTTGTTTACTATCTTGATCTTGAGTTTTTGTAATTCTCTAATATCAAATCTTCTTCTTGTGCCATTTTTTGAAACTGGGCAGGTGTAAGTGCAGATTTCCGTAGTCCTATATTGGAAGCATAAATTTGCACCAAATTTTGGCCTTGCTGGGAACGGTCAACTATCTCAGAAAATACTTTGTCACCATTGGAAAAATCATCAATCAGTTTCTCTAGTACGCATTTAGGCGCAATAAAACTAGCAGAAGCATCAATTACAAGAAATTTGGTTAATCCCTTCTTACCCAGTTCTCTTAATTCATTTAGTTCATCGCTATTGGCAGGGCCAACCCTTTGAAGAGTAAGGCTTTCACTATTCAGGTAAAGAACAATCCGGTTCAGTGATAATTCGTTAGATATCTTCATTTTCTACACAGTATTGATAATAAGTTACATTGCCCTGTTTCCGGTAACCGTTATGATGGCAATATTTTCCAAGAGGAAAAGAGGGTAAGGTTTATTTTCATGTTAGATGTAAGTGCCTGATTATCCGACATTATTGCCTAAAGTATCTGCCATTAACGGGATAGCAGGCATTTTATGTTGAGGTTGGTCTTTATCCATATCCATATCCATTAATGACTCCTACGCTAATCGGAATTTAATTATGTATATATAGGCAAAATGCGAATTTAAATTACGCATACACCCTCATCATAGCGAAGTAGAATTCATTGTCAAGCCTTAAAGTAGGATTTTAATTACGTTTTATGGGTATAAATCTAAAACAAGCGATAGGTGTACGGCTAAAAGCAGCCCGGAATTTCCATGGGCTCTCGCAAAGTGAGCTAGCAGAGAAAATTGACCGCACCAAAGAAACGATATCCAATATTGAACGCGCCCGGTCAGCCCCTACGATTGAAACCTTGGGGCGGTTGAGTAATATTCTTGGTGTACCGATGAAAGAGTTTTTCGAAGGCTATGATCGCTCCAATATTAATAAAAAGCGTATGGAGCTAGAAATGGAAATTCGAGAATCATTAAAAGAGCTTTCAGTGAATGAACTTAAAATTGCGAAAAAACAAATTTTAGCGCTCACGCATCGTGATGACTAGAAAAATTGGGGCCAGAGAACAGAGGAATCAAAAGGGCAAATTACTGGATCGTTGGTGCATCATGGGGTGGGGTGGAGCATCAAGACAAAAAATTTGTTGAAAAATGATATTGGAAAAATATAACCGGATAGCCACCCTAAGAAAATCAGTTAACTTAAAATTATATATGATTTATTGTGTTGGATGTCCGGTTTGGTTGTTTGGTTGGAATAGTTCCCGCACTTGAACTTTCAGCGTTTCAGCAATTTTCTCCAAATTGCCGAATTTCGACCCAAAGATACCGCGCTCAATCTTACTGATTGACTCAACGGAAAGCCCCGTTGCTGTGGCCATTTTTTCTTGGGTAATTCCCGTTTGTTTTCTGGAAACTCGGAGTCGAACACCGAATTTAGTTTTGAGCCCAGCCGGTGGATTCTGTTGAATTGCTGAATCTTGTACAGGCCGATTGATTCTAATGCAAAATGACAAAGGCGATGTTCAGAAATGCGAAGTTACTGCGAATGAGGAAATGATGACGGGTGCTTTTATGTCAGGCCTTCAGGTTGATCGTTGTGTCGAGCAATGGGAAGCACTTGGTTATAGAAAAGCGATAAAATAAGAGGCGTTCAGTCACTACGCTTGTCTACCCAGACGTCATACAGCATGAATCTCAAATTCAGTTGCGATAGCAACCGGCTTGACGGCTTTATTCTCCCGTTGAAGTTCAACGAATCCGTAGTGCTCCATTGTTTTTAATGTGCGGGACAAGTTACTCGGTTGACGGCCAGAGGCAGCGGCAAGTTCAGTTAGGGATTCGGGCTGCATTTCTGCAATCATTTTTAGCAATGCACGATTTTGGTCGCTCAACACTTCTGCAACTGATTTCATCGAAGGGAACCAAACTTTGGGTTCATTTTTTTTAGGCTTGTAGTTTCCCCGAGCAATATCAAGCACTCTTTTCCTGATGTTGTTTTGAGACATGATGCCTATAATGATTTTTTTCATGACTTGACCTGTATTACGTAAATTCGTTATTTCTTTGTTTTAAGTATCTTGTCTGCTTCCGCAAAAAAGTCACTCAATAATTGTTCAGCCGATTCAAATGTATACGGCACACCCTTATCATTTGGGTGCCTGTGTTTATGGTCATATACACTTCGCCAGCCCGTGAAGCGCCCACGTTTTTGGGCTTTAATAGGGTGGGCGTTATCAAACCCTAAAAGCCTTTCACCGAAACGATCATGCAGCGTTAAACAATAGCTGATGCGATGGGGGCATTCCTTGGTTGGTTCATCAAGTAACCTGGCCTCAATTTTGATCCAGCTCCCATCTTCCTGGGCGAGTATTTGGCCATCCAGATCCAATAAATAATCCAGTCCTTTATCTGTACTCATAATAGCGTATATTCTCTCATTGTTATCATCAGATGATAAGTATATTTCTTTAAAAGAGCCGTTTTAGGCAATAATCATAACTAATACAGCAAGTTATGATAGTGTTCTGTTTCTGCACAATGTGTAAAATACTGTATTTATTGGCCGATTAGCGTGTTTCTCCTTGAGAAAGCTTGTGAATAGCTTCATTTTCATCTTGAACTGATCTTGAATTGACCTTCAAAGATTCCTTGCCATTTGTTGTTGTGAATATGAGTAATTAAAGCCCACGTGGCCGTGACTCTATCCAGTGCCCGGTTTCATCCTTTCGCCAGCCCATTGCACAAAAGGGGGCGAAGCCCTTTAGGGTAGGTGCCGTCTAGTGGAGCCATATTATTCGATGCCATTTTCCCAAAAAGTCGGAAAGTAATGGTGAGAGATGGACTTGTATGGGGAATAAATAGGATCTTGTGGGTGTTTTAAAATGTGTCAGTTCTACTCCATAGAGAAAAATGCGACGAACCCAACGGGAAATATGGTGAGAATACGGCTAATCTCAAGAAAGACTTGAGATTTACGAGGATTTAGTATGATTAATTCCTTTAAATAGGTGATATTCCCTGAACGGATGATGTTTGGCTTGATTCGGAAAAATGTTAACACGTGAAATGGATGACCCAGCAAGCATCTCCTTCTTCGCCACACATGAAATAATGATAATTTTTTCAATAGGTTAGTGATATATTTTCTCTCGGTTATTCTCTAAACTGTCCGGTACCACCACAATCAGATAACACCAGATAATCGCTTATGGTTGCGTTGGAGCGACTAGCTTTTGCCTGTCTTTAAGTATTAGAAATTCGTGACAACTTTCCCGTAATCCCCCTTTAGGTGCTTGACTAGCCGCATAAAAGCGTTAATGATTAACGGTAAGGGCCGCTAATTCCACTGAAAAGGAATTCATGTGACAGCCGAAAATGTTACCGAATTAAACCTAACGCCTCACTCGGCACGTCCAATAATTAAGACTATCGCTGAAATTTCTAGCCGGGTGTTTTTCACACCTCACTCAATCAGGCGCATGGAAGAGCGAGGTATAACACGACTGCAAATTTTAAGATGCTTGAAGTCTGGCCGTGTGACTGAAGGTTCATCTAGAAATATGACAGGAAATTGGGAAATGCGGATGGAGGGGGTTCCATTGGGCGAAGAAATTGCAACGGTTATCGAACTCGCACATGACGCTGAAGGTAACAGAATTTTAGTCATAACCACATTTTTAAATTAACAAAAAACGGAGTTTTAATCTTCAAGGTGATAGAAATGGACAGTTTATTTTCTTATACAACATGCGGTTTAGAAGGTATATATTTACGAAATGGCTTTGATGAAGTTGATACTCCTGATGGAGTAGCAACTTCAATTCATAACATTGAAGACCTGCATCGGGTAATCGGGCTAAGTATAATTTGTGGGCAGGCTATTCTCTCAGATCGAGAAATTCGTTTTCTTCGTAAAGAAATGGATTTATCACAAAAGCATTTAGCAAGAATTCTTGGTATTACTGAGCCGTCTATTAGGCGTTGGGAATCTGGGCGAGGCAAAATATCAGGGCCTGCTGATAAAATGTTGCGAGTGCTTTACCAGGATAGCGTTGAAAAGGGCGAGGTGCGCGAAATGCTTGAGCACCTTAGTGATTTGAATATAGATGCCCATAAAGAAAGGATGGAATTGGAAGGAACTGGAAATGGCTGGCAGGCAGCAGCTTAACAATTCAGGCGGTCTGGGTGTGGTTTTCTTAAAAACTATATATTTAAGAGGGCATACGCCACGCTTAAAGTTCCATGCATAATGTGCGACCAGCGTTGGTATTTCTTATGAAAATAATTGTGCAACCGTTTTCATTGGAATAAACATCCGCGTTCTACCATTGTATTTGCATAATTCCTCAAAGCCATACTTTGAATAGAACTGCTCTGCGTCTTCGTTCAAACAATCAACGATAATGGCATAAGCTCTCATGTGGGCATTCACATCGAGCAAATACTCAAGCGCTTTTATAAGAGTAATTTTTCCTAACCCCCGGTTTTGATATTCTGAATGCACCGCCAATTGAGCAAGCAGAAATACCGGTACCGGATAATGTGGCCGTTTTTTTGCTAAGGCTTCAGGTAATGTTTCTCTGTTAATCGTGCTGGGGGCGATAGTATAAAATGCGCAAATTGGATATTTTCCATCGGGAAGCGGGGCAGAGGCTGGAAGCAACATTGTTCTGCTTACCCCCACCTCCATATGCTTAGCGGCTTGTGTATGAAGGAAAGTGTTTAGTGCTTCTTCACCACAATCAAATGACACTCGGTCATGTATTGCTTTATTTAGTTCAACAAACGTATCCGACCAGTTCACTTGATTCCCTGGCCTTTGGTAAATGCAGCAGCTTCAACTAAGGCATTATTGGGCTGTCCAGCTTTATCACAGGCGTTAATAAAACGATCGAAAGCATTATCCTTAACGGTAATGCTTTCGTGTTCTGCAATCACTTGCGTAGCATCATTATCCATCAGTCTGACGACGTACTCTGTTAGGCTTTTCATACC
This sequence comes from Ectothiorhodospiraceae bacterium, assembly GCA_002401775.2. GTDB lineage: Bacteria > Pseudomonadota > Gammaproteobacteria > SZUA-152 > SZUA-152 > SZUA-152. Next base: position 31,676 of record NVUB02000004.1, on the reverse strand, counting down.
CAGCAATGCGGAGGCTTTTTCAGCCTTGGTTTTAATTTCTTCATCTAGCCTCATATCAAGTCGAGTGGTGGCCACTATTATTCTCCAAATATGTCTGTACGGAGTACTTCCGTATCATGTGGAAAATATAGTCCTTATTGACTATTGGGTCAAGGTGTACGGAATGTTTACGTACATGGGGGTTGAGTATGCATAAGATGAATGCCCGTGATTTTTTCGCTGGTTAATACCAACGCCAATATGAATACAAAAGGTTTTGGTTAGCGAAAATTAAATGCGTAAAATTTATTAAAACCTCGGCATATATTGACAAGTGCCGAGGAAATAATAAAATGGTGGGATGATCAAGAAATCCAAACGTCAACAGGTTATCAATCTGGTTAGGGCTCGGCCGATTGTCAGGCCTAAAGACCTGACGGAGCAAGAACTGTCGAAAGACTATCTTTATATTTTGGCTAAAGAAGGTGTAATAGACCGGGTTGGCCGGGGGCTGTACCAGTGGCCAGGTAAAGACATGGGGCGGCATCAATCGCTGGTCGAAATTGGCAAACTGGTTCCCAAGGGAGTAGTGGCTTTACTATCAGCCCTCAATTATCACAATATAACCACTCAAAACCCCCATCAAATTTGGCTTGCGATTGATCGCAAGAGCTGGCGGCCTGAGATTTACTACCCCCCTGTGCGTTTTGTCACCATGTCTAGTGTGACGCTACATGCCGGGGTTGAGGTGCATTCGCTGGATGGTGTTTCAGTTAACGTTTTTTGCCTAGCCAAGACAGTTGCTGATTGCTTTAAATATAGAAATAAAGTTGGTCTTGATGTGGCGTTGGAAGCATTGCGCGAAGGTTGGGCTGGGCATAGGTTTACCATGGATGAGCTGTATCGCTATGCAGATATTTGTCGAGTAAGAAAGGTCATGCAACCGTATATAGAGAGTCTTGTATGAAAGATGTTGCTGCATCGGTACGGCAAAAATTACGTAATCTTGCCCGTGAGCGGCTGGAAGATTTCGATTTTGTTCTCAGGCAGTACGTTATGCAGCGGCTGTTGTATCGTTTGGGGTGCAGTGCATACGCAGGGCAGTTTTTACTGAAAGGCGCATTGCTGTTTTGGGTGTGGAATAAGAATTTTCATCGGCCGACGCGCGATATAGATCTGTTAAATTTTGGCGAAAATGATGTTTCACACCTTGTTGAAGTTTTCCAAAAAATTATCAGTCAGGATAAAGCGGATGGTTTGCTATTCGATATAGAGTCTTTAAAAGGTGTCGAAATTAAAGAAGATGCTGATTATCCTGGCGTACGCTTGACTGGGTTTGCTGACCTTGCCAAAGCTCACATTCCATTTCAGGTTGATATTGGCTATGGCGATGCAGTGGTGCCTGAAGCCAAAGAAGCACTACTACCATCTTTTCTTGACTTACCGTCCGCATAATTAAAAATTTATCCTGTATATACGGTTATAGCAGAAAAATTTCAGGCGATGGTGATGCTGGGCCTTGCCAATAGCCGAATGAAAGATTTCTATGATATTGGTGTTATTGCGCACACTATGCCGCTTGAAGGAATAATTCTTGCACAGGCAGTAAGGGCAACTTTTGTGTGCCGTAATACTGAAACTTCAGCTGAATCACTTTATGTATTTAGTGATTATTTTAAAAATGATAAAGACAAAAAAATTCAATGGAAGGCATTTTTAAATAAAAATAATTTGAATAATAACACAGAATTTAATCATATTGTCGATGAAGTGCAGCAGCTACTTGAGCCTGTTTATCAATCTGTTGCAAACCAGGGGGCATATGAAATGCACTGGTTGCCAGACGATTTTCACTGGAAAAAATAATCCGTGTTTTAATTGAAAGATGTAGCCATGTTAATGCAGCTATTTACCAAAAATGAAGAATACTATCAGTGATAGATGGTCTTGCAAGGAAGGTAAGCGGGACTCATACTAGTGGTTATTAGGAACGTCAGTTAATTTTTCTTAAAATAGCCTATTTAAAGTTATTGAGAATTAGAATAACAAATCCGGTATGGATCACGAATTTTCCAGTATTTCTAAACACAGTTTTTTCTCTGAATGCCCTGCCCGAAGTGTACGCTACTCGGCTACTCCCTGGTTTAAACAGCTCTGAACATCATTCTTGGCCGTTGACGAACACTTAACGTGCTCGTCGGGGTTTTCTCCATAAAGCTGCCCGCAGACCTCGTAGGCGCGGATTAATGTCCAGTTACAGTCAAGTTTGTGTTTGAGCTGTTTCAACTGGTGAGTGGTTTGTTGACGGTGTTCAGATGCTGCTTCGAGTTCATTCGTCAGTGATTCAAGTCGATGTTGTTGGGATTTCAGGCTGTTGGTATCGGGAGTTGCTGCCCAGGCAACATTGAGCATCAATAGCGTGAGGGCGAGTAGTAAGAGTGACTCAGGGAGTTTAAAAGGGAGTTTTGAAGAGGGCGTCATGGTTAAATGGCAGCTAGTCTGGGAGTGAGTCTTCTATAGGTTAGTGTGCGGTCGATCATCAATAGTTATTGGGAAATATCGCTACACTACGGTAGTTAGGTTTCAATGTGTCGGGTTCGAGGATATCAGGCTTGCGCTTCAATTTCAGTCTGGGGTTGAGAAATTGCTCACAATTTGCTCAATCCATTGCCGTGGGTGTTGCTATCAGTGTGTTGCGATCAACGCGATAACCGGGCAGCGCGTAAGCGGGGAATATGTCGGTTTCGATAAATGGGGTTAAATAATGGCTGAATTGTGCCGATGCTTAGTCATCTTTTCTGAAATAGTGGCTTAGGTTTTCTGAAATAGTGACTTGGAGTATCTATGATTGAGGGGTGGCTGGCTTATTGGCCATCAACATAGGCATGGTTTTGTGGCATACGGTGAATCGTATTGTGAGTAGTAGACATCTCAATAGTTTTTGGCGTTTCTAGCTGGTAATGAGGCTTACGGAGTGAGCCAATTGGCAAGGATATAGAGTGACATGGGGCTATTGCGGGTATTGCTGGTTGAAGATTCTGAGGATGATGCAGCATTAACGTTGCGTCAACTCAAAAAAGGGGGCTATGAGCCTTCTCATAAGCGGGTAGACACGCCCGATACCATGCGCGCTGCTTTGGAGGCGCGTGACTGGGATATTATTCTTTCCGATTTTAGCATGCCAGAATTCAGTGGCCCTGCGGCCTTGGCATTGTTACGTTCTACGGAGATTGATCTGCCATTTATCGTTATTTCCGGCGCCATGGGCGAGCAAACCGCCGTGGATCTGATGAAGGCAGGTGCTCACGATTACATCATGAAAGACAATCTGGTACGCCTGATTCCTGCCATAGAGCGAGAATTACGTGAGGCAGAAGTGCGCCGGGCCAGGCGTCGCGCAGAAGCAGACCTGCGCTTGTCCGCGAAGGTGTTTGAGTCCAGCGTTGAAGGCGTGATGATCACTGACCATGAGGCGCATATTTTACGCGTCAATAAAGCCTTTACTGAAATCACTGGATATACAGAGGCTGAGGTTATCGGCCAGAAGCCCAATATTCTGGCTTCAGGTCGTCATGGTGCGGATTTTTATCGTGGAATGTGGCAGTCGATTACCGATCACGGCTATTGGCAAGGAGAAATCTGGAACCGACGTAAAAGCGGTGAAGTTTTTCCCGAGTGGCTGACCATCAGTACGGTGAATGATGATGGCGGACAAGTGACTCATCTTATCGGTGGGTTTACCGACCTCAGCCAGCAAAAACAGGCAGAAGACCGCATACAGCATTTGATGTATTACGATGCGTTAACTGATTTACCCAATCGAACCTTGTATCAGGACCGTTGTAAACGCGCCATGTTGCGTGCGCGCCGTGTCGGTAAGCGCGTCGCTTATTTACACCTTGATGTGGACCGTTTCGGGACCATCAATGACACCTTGGGGCATCAGGCCGGTGATTCATTGTTGCAGCAGGTCGGTCAGCGACTATCGGGTAGTGTGCGTCAACAGGATCTGGTTGCCCGTTTTGTGGGCGATGAATTTGGTATCACTATGGTTGACCTGGATCATGAAACGGATGTGTCCGGCATGGTGCAGTTGTTAATTGGTGCCTTTGCCGAGCCTTTTCGGGTGAAAGAGCAGGAGATTTTTTTGGTTCCCAGCGTAGGCGTCTCTCTGTTTCCGGGGGATGCAACAGAGTATAACGAGTTGGCGCGGTTTGCGGATACCGCTTTGCATTCCGCCAAGCGTGATGGCGGTGCCAGCTTCCAGTTTTACCGAAAGTCCATGCATGCCGATGCCAGTGATCGGCTCACGATGGAAAGTGCCTTGCGCCGTGCGCTGGAACGTAATGAATTCCAGCTTTATTATCAGCCCCAATTATCGCTGGCCACGGGGAAAATAATTGGAGTAGAGGCGTTAATTCGCTGGAAAGCCAAAGAAGGCGAAATGGTGCTGCCGGGGAAATTTATTCCAGTACTGGAAGAAACCGGGCTGATTGTGCCCGTTGGAGCCTGGATAATGCGCCAAGCTTGCGGCGATCATGCAGACTGGGCTAAAAGAGGGTATGGACAGATTCCTATTGCGGTGAATTTATCGGCGCGCCAGTTTCGGGATGAAAATCTGGTGGATATGATCCGTAAAATTCTCCAGGAAAGTGGCACTGACCCTCGCATGATTGAGCTGGAAATCACCGAAAGTTGTGTCATGGAAAACCCGGAAGTCGCGTTAAATATATTGAAAGAATGCCATGGAATGGGCATGAGAATCGCTATTGATGATTTTGGAACCGGCTATTCATCGCTAAGCTACCTTAAAAAATTCCCGCTGGATGTCTTAAAAATTGATCAGTCATTTGTGGCTGATGTGATAAAAAGCGAAGATGATGCCGCTATTATCGATACGATTATTGCCATGGGGCACCGCTTGAACCTCTCGGTTATTGCCGAAGGGGTGGAAACTGAGGAGCAGGCCGATTTTTTACGGGAACACGGGTGTGACAACGCGCAAGGATTTTTTTACGACCGTCCTATGCCCAGCGACCAATTGATTTCCCGGTTTGACTCCGTCTCATAGCTGGCTTGGTCTCTATAAAAAAACAGGTAAGAATTGGCAATATTGGTATCAGATATTTCCGTAGATCCAATTTAAGGATTATAATGTCCGTGTATTGTGCAATGGAGGCGCTGGATTCGCTGACGGATTTATGGGCACGTACCGAGACGTAAAAAGACCACTCACTTATGCAGCGTGTAGCGGCTAACCCAAAGCGTGCATATTGTTGGTGAATATGAGTATATGAAAATTAAATACCGCACTCCTGTAGCGGACATGAGTGCACCGGAGTGCGCCTGTTTGTGTCCCTATACTTTCCCGGAAATAGCATTACGCATACTGCCTGTGATATGTACGTATTTACATTAGTAAACAAGGATATAAAATAAAAATGAAGTGGGGCTTGTTTAGTCGAGTCATGGTGAGTCTGGGCAGCGTGCTATTGATTTCCATGCTAGGTTTGGCTTATCTTTTTATACAAAATACGGACAAGCAGTTATCCGGGCATCAGCTTGCGCAGGTCAAGGTAAAGGTGTTGGAGCTGGCCATAAGTGCTGGTGCCGCCACTCAACAAAATACTGATGAAATACTCACACCCCAGCTGAAAATCCTCCTGAGCGAAGAAGGCTCCCGGCTTAATATTGCTTACGCTGTGCTGACCGATAGCACCGGGAAGATCATTGCTGCGAGCCATCCTGGCATAGAAATCCCCAGTGGCCCGGTATCTGGATTGAGCACGGAACAGCCGTTTCACGTACGCGCTATCGATTACCAGGGACGGCCTGCTACAGAGCTTGTGTATACAGTCGCTGATACCACAATGGGCGTTAACGTAATGGGCGCAACGGCCGGGCAGATTGCTCGAGTTCATGTGGCGTATTATGAGGCTAATGATGGCGACGCTTATGCCACTTACCGCAACCGAATTATTGAAATTGCGCCGACCATGGGCGGTGTTTGGCTGCTCTCAATGTTTGTCATAATGATCGCCCTGAGTCGCTCGATTAAGCCACTTACCGCCTTGACGGAACGTATTACCTCAACATCCATTGATAACCCTCATCGCGTCATCAGCCGTGACTTGCGCAGCCGAAAAGATGAAGTTGGCATATTGGCTTGTGCTTTTGATGCAATGATAGCCAACGTGCAAAAGTCCTACTCAGAAGTTGAAAAACGCGAAGCACATTATCGGCAGTTAGTTGAAACCGCGAATGTTATTCCCTGGGAGCTGGATTTAAACTCCCGCCGTATTTCGTACGTTGGCCCTCAAATTACCAGCATTCTTGGTTATAGCATCGAAGAATGGTGTCAGGAAAAATTTTGGTTTAACCATGTTTGTCTCGAAGACAAACAAATGGCTGAAGATTTTTATCGGCGTGTTGCTACTGATGAAGATGAAAAAGAAATTGAATATCGGATGTTACATGCTAATGGAAGTGTGGTGTGGGTGAGAGATTGGGTACACAAATCCAGTAATAATCCGCGTTCACCCGTGTTGCAAGGCTTTATGTTTGATGTGAGTGAGCGTGTGAATACACGCCACGAACTACAGCGATATCGTGAACACCTGGAAAATGTCGTTAACGAAAGAACCGCTGAACTGTTAACGGTCAATCAGGAATTGCAATCTTTTGCACATTCGTTGTCCCAGGATTTACGTGTGCCATTGCGAATAATCAACGGCTTTAGTCAGGCAATGTTGGAAGATTATGCTGATGTTGTAGATGAAGACGGCCGAAAAAATCTACAGAGAATCTGCCATGGCGCTGAAAAAATGGGAAAAATGATTGATGATATTCTCATTCTTTCGCGTGTTACCCGGCAAGACATTCGTCGGCATAATATCAGTTTAAGTGAAATGGCCGCAAAAGTTACCGCTCAATTGTCGCTTGAAAATGGCGGCGTTGAAGTGGAAATTAGTGAAGACATAACGGCTTATGCAGACCCGGAATTGCTGGTTATCGTACTCGATCATTTACTGAGGAATGCGTGGAAATTTTCGGCTAAGAAAACCCAGCCAGTAGTCTCTTTCACATCTCGGACCATTGATGAAAAAACAATTTATTCTGTGAAAGACAATGGCGCTGGGTTTGATATGCAATATGTCGACAAACTCTTTTTGCCCTTCAAGCGGTTACATAACTCGGATGAATTTGAAGGTACGGGTATTGGACTGGCAACGGTGAAGCGAATTATTCTGCGTCATGGTGGAGACGTTTGGGGGGAAGGTATCGTTGGTGAAGGTGCAACACTTAATTTCACGCTTTCAAAGTCATCAGAGGAAGTGGCGCTCAGCGAAGATTAATAGAGTTTGATTTTCGGGGTATTTGCCGTGCTAGAACATCATTATATGTGACCATGATACAGATTTTATACCCTGAATATAGGATATACTAAAGGATGATCGGGGTGTTGGTTATTGCAGAATCAACAGGGTAACACTGAGACAGCACTGAGACAGCACTGAGACAACACTGTTTTTGGTTAGACACCAGGGTTAGAAACCGTGCTAAAGCCCAAGGCTCTAAGCCCCAAACTCTAAGTTAGAAGGTTTTTTCTAGAAGATAAGGGGCTGGTTCTGCCACCAAAACTTTACCTGAAATGACAGCTCTGGATTGTTATTCACAGTATCAGATTAGTTAAGCACTAACTATTGATTAATAACGGCAAACTAATGATGGGTATTGGAAGCAAAAAACTAGATAATTGTGGCGCTTGGGCTAAATTTGAGGGTAACGATTAAAAATATTTTTGAAATTTGAGGGGAAAAGGATGTCAGATAAAATTATATTGCTGGTTGAAGATAATCCGGATGATGAAGCGTTAACCATACGAGCTTTAAAGAAGAATAATATTTTGAATGAAGTTGTTGTCGCGCGCGACGGCGAAGAAGCGCTGGAATATTTGTTTGGGACTGGCCGCTACGAAGGTCGCGATACCAGTGTTCAACCACAAGTTATTTTATTGGATTTGCAATTACCAAAACTCAGCGGGCATGAGGTACTAAAACGCTTGCGCGCGGACAAACGCACCGAGCTACAGCCCGTTGTCATATTAACAACCTCCAGCGAACAGGCCGATATCACCTCGAGTTATGAGCACGGCGCCAACAGCTATACCCGTAAACCCGTAGATTTTAACCAATTTATAGAAGCTGTGAAGCAGCTAGGGCTCTATTGGCTAGTGTTGAATGAAGCACCAGCCCGACGCCGGGATGATTGATGATGAGCACCGCCTTACGGGTTTTACTGGTAGAGGATTCGGAAGATGATGCCATGCTCCTGGTACGTGAGCTGAAAAAAGCGGAATATTCTCCCAAAGTGTTACGGGTTGAAAGCCGAGATTGCATGACCTCGGCACTTAAAGACCAACAGTGGGATGTCGTCGTTACAGACCACAATATACCCGGCTTTAGCTCAGAAGAAGCCATTGAAATCGTTCAGGAAATTACACCTGACTTACCCGTTATTATTGTCTCTGGCAGCATTGGAGAAGATATTGCCGTTGCCGCGATGAAAATGGGTGCTCATGACTACATCATGAAAGACAATCTCAAGCGGCTTGTGCCGGCCATTCAACGTGAATTACGAGAGGCTGAATTACGTCGTTCTCATCGTATTGCTGAAGCGACGATCCATCACCTGGCCTATCACGACCATCTTACCGGTCTGGTCAATCGTAATGAGTTTGACCGGCATCTCAAAGAGGCATTGGCATCAGCTAAAAGTGAGAACGTCACCCACGTGTTATTGTATCTAGATCTTGACCAATTTAAAGTCATCAATGACACTTGCGGTCATCAGGCGGGCGATGAACTGTTAAGCCAGCTTGCCATCGTTTTGCGCAAGCGTATCCGAGGCAATGATACGTTGGCGCGCCTGGGTGGTGATGAGTTTGGTTTATTATTGGGTAACTGTCCGCTAGACCAAGCCAAAAGCATCGCCGAAGAAATCCGTGAAGCCATTAGTGATTTTCGTTTTGTCTGGCGTGACAAGAGTTTCGGTATCGGTGTCAGTATCGGTATGGCCGTTATCTCCAAAACTACCCAGTGCGCAGATGAAGTACTCAGTGCGGCCGATATTGCTTGTTACGCCGCAAAAGACCTGGGCAGGGATCGTGTTCACCTATATACCGATGATGACGCTGACTTAAAGCGGCGCCATACTGAAATGCAATGGGTTTCCCGCATAAAGGACGCCTTGGAAGAAAATCGCTTTATTCTTCACCGGCAAAAAATGCAATCGTTGCGTCGAAATGACGGTACGGTTCCACACTCAGAATTTCTGGTGAGAATGCTGGATGACGATGGTACTATCATTATGCCTGGCGCCTTTATTCCCGCGGCCGAACGATATGGCATTATGACTCACCTGGATCGGTGGGTGGTAGAAGCTGTCATTAAGCACCTTGCGCATCAGGCGATTCAAAAAGGTGTGCACTTCATCAATTTATCGGGCGCTTCACTGAATGACCAGGGCTTTTCCTCTTTTATAAAGCAACAAATTAGCCAGCATAATATATCACCCGATTTACTTTGCTTTGAAATCACCGAAACGGCAGCAATTGCAAACTTGTCAAAGGCAGTTGATTTTATTGACGAGATAAGAAGCCTGGGATGCCAGTTTGCGCTGGATGATTTTGGTGCGGGGCTCAGTTCATTCTCTTATCTGAAAACACTGCCTGTTGATTATCTGAAAATAGACGGTGCTTTTGTCAGGGATCTTGATAAAGACCCCATGGATTACGCTATCGTACAAGCGATCAATGAAATCGGCCATGTCGCAGGCTTACATACCATTGCGGAGTTTGTCGAAAATGACGCAGCATTGAACTCGCTCAAAGAAATTGGCGTAGACCTTGCGCAAGGGTATGGTATTGAACATCCACAATCATTAGACTCTTCGCCATCTTCTGCTGCTTTGTAGCCGTTACTACTGGTAGACATGAAAGGCTCTCTTCGTGAAGAAGACATCGTAAAACCATCTCAACAGTCCCCAATAACAAACAACCGTCATACCGGACTTGATCCGGTATCCAGGTGCGGAATGAGGAAATTGCGCGTTATTACTGGGTTTCGACTAACCTCAACCTAACCGCAGATCATTAGCTATTTCCGGCGTATCCCGTAGGGGCATCCCTTGCGGTTGCGAAGTGTTGCCCAATGGTTCACCGGTAATCCAAGGGCAAGCACAAGGGATGCCCCTACGTGTTGATCTCAATCTTACGGTATGCCGATGTTTGTAGTTTTTCCACAGTCTTCCCAATAACAAACAACAATAACAAACACCATTACCAAATATCATTAATAGACCGGTATTGTTAACGCAGGTTGTAAAGGCACAGATAATTTTCTGCTACCGAATACCTGATAAGCCTGCGCATTAAATTGTCAGGTAGCTGCGCAACCTGACCTACAAAAATACACAACAATCCCCAGGCAACCGTCATACCGGACTTGATCCGTGTTGATCTCAATATTACGGTATGCCGATGTTTGTGGTTTTTCCACTGTCTTCCCAATAACAAACAGCAATATCAAATACCATTACCAAATATCATTAATAGGCCGGTATTGTTAACGCAGAGGTTGTAAAGGCACAGAAATTTTCTGCTACCGAATATCTGATAAGCCCGTGCATTAAATTGTCAGGTAGCTGCGCAACCTGACCTACAAAATACACAACAACAAATAGTCGTCATGCCGGACTTGATCCGGTATCCAGGTGCGGAATGAGGACATTGCGCGTTATTACTGGGTTTCGACTAACCTCAACCTAACCGCAGATCATTAGCTGTTTCCGGCGTATCCCGTAGGGGCATCCCTTGTGGTTGCGAAGTGTTGCCCAATGGTTCACCGGTAATCCAAGGGCAAGCACAAGAGATGTCCCTATGTGTTGATCACCATTAACAAGTATCATTAATACATCGGTATTGTTATCGCAGAGGTCGTGAAGATACAGCGTAAATTTTTAACTCAGCAAGGCTGCTGGCCCAACCGGAGATGAGAGTGAGGCTACTGAAGTGCGCTTAGTTGTCGCTTTGAATTTTCGCAGTATTCCTTCCGCTACGCCTTCAAGGTGAGTCGCAATGCCCAAATTATTCATTGCTTGTTGGGCAACCTCGTCGTTTGTAGTTTGCTTGTGTTTGTTTATGTTGCGGTTATCTAAAATGATGCCGCCACACTCCAGGTTGAGCGTCAGTAGCGATTGTGCACTGTCACAGAGAAAACCAAAAAAACGCCTGGCTTCATGCATATTCCTTGCGCCTAACATGATGACGCAAACAGTAAAGTCGGTGTTTAATGATGCCATAAACGACAATTGCTCATAGGCAATGCGAACACCGGTTAATGACGCATGTACGACGATGATGAATCGATCGTTTTGTAAAGCCATTGTTGTCGATGGAGAGGTGATGGGAACCAGGCATATGTCGGGCATTTCACTATCGCCACTTCTACCTTCTTGATCAATGAGGTCTTTATCTTCAAATATTGAAGTGTCCGAATTTTTGTCCAGAAAGGTAGCGGAAATGCCCTTTGATGCGAGGCAGCTTTCAATATTTAAGACCATGCTACTGCCATTCTTTTGATGAGATCTGTGGTGAGAATTGTGGTGGGGGCTGTGGTGGGGACTGTGGTGGGTAGTACTGTGCGACGAAAGATTAAACGCGCGATTAAAGGCACGGTCTAACTCGTAGACTATATGATCATCGTGCTTGGAACTTAGCAGTACCGGAATAATAGACGTGTTTTGCCAGACAGGTGTGCGTTCGTTTTCATCACTTAAAATATGATGGCTTATTTCTGATAGCCGGTGTTTTGATAGGCTCGCTTTTAACGGCGATTGAGTGTCCCTATTATATTTGTTAATAGTGATTTTTTCTGCATTTTTTACTACACTTTTTACTACATTGGGCATTGTTTACGTTTACCTTATTATGTCATAGACAGGTCAAAATACTTTGTCTTATCATGCTGTGTCGTATTGCGTTTCACTCTATATGGCGAGAGGAGAATTTTTTATTATTTATAAAGGCTAGACGGTTCCGGGGGTACATCGCCACCAACGCGCAGCATGGAGTTATGTACGCCAAATGGATTCAGTATTTGTTCAGGGTTGGTCGGGTCATTTCGCCATTTTCCGTCAATGATTAACCGGTACTGGTATTCGCCAGCGGGGGCAAAAAATATTTTGTGTACCGCGCCGTTTTCTTCGATTGTCTCAATGCCTTCATCGGGAATCCAGTCATTAAATTCACCAGCAATTTTTAGGTCTCGGTCAGAATAGTTTTCGTAGCTGAGTTCAATGCGATGTAAATAATTAGCCATTTTTTCTGGTTCTTCCGCAATACTTGAAGTGTTGCCCAGCGAATGCTGAACCTCGTTGAGTTCAGAATTAAGCGAATAGTAGGATGTATTTTCCCGAGCAGATGGCACAGTTGTATGCACGGTTGAAGAATCGCTGTATTTTTTTGTAAGGTCCAGGTCATGTTCGGGGCTGGCCATGACAGGGTCATAACGTTGAATGATTTCGTCAGCGAGGTGTTGGTAATCCAGGCTGGCAGTGCAGTTTTTGTCAAATTCTAAAATTGACTGCCCTGCGCACACTGCTTCTTTTAGGCGGACGGTATTGTGTATCATTGTTGACAACACATTGTCCTGATACCGCTCCCAAATACCCAGTAAAAATTTTCGGCAGAGGCGGGTGCGCTTGTCGACGAGTGTCGGCAGCATGTTTACATCAATCTCGAGGCCGTATTTTTGCGCGACAAGATCAACGGTTTCGCACAGTCGTTCGATACCATCAATAGCGAATAAACTCATGTCGATTGGGACAATGATACGACTGGCGGCGCGAATAGCGTTGATTGACAACATACCCAATGCAGGAGGACAGTCAATAATGACATAATCGTAGAGGGGTGCGAGGGGCATTAAATGGTCGTAGAGTTGACGCTCTCTTTTGGGCATGTCCGCAAGTACGTGCTCTATGGCTGCCAATGAAATCGTTGCTGGTATCAGGTCAACACCGGGAGATACACCCGTTATAATAGTGTCACTCAGTGGGAAGTCCAATGCAAAAGCTTCATATAAGCCCGGCTCATCTTGTTTGCGCTGGCCTAAGCCGAGAGAGGCATGGCCTTGCGGGTCGGCATCGACGAGTAACGTGCGCAGGCCTTTAGCTCCCAAACTGGCGGCCAGGTTAATCGCGGTGGTGGTTTTTCCACAGCCCCCTTTTTGATTGGCAATTGCCACAATCTTCATAAGCCCCCCAGGTTATTTGTTGTCATTATAAAATTGCTGACATTATTGTTAATATTTTTAGTGCAACGACTTTACTGGTTTTTACCATCAGGCAGTGTTACGCCTATTGCCCGTCTTTTATTTGTCTTTTACCCGCATTACAGACCGCTGGATTTTTTCCGGAGTGTGGTGCCATCATTTTCCAGATAGGTCTGTTGGTTTTGCTCAGCGTTTAGTTCGACGTCTAACGCTTGTCCTGCAGTTTCACTAAAAGTGAGGTCAGCAAAAAGCTCAGCTTGCGTGGGCTCTTTAATACCACGACATTTTTCGGCTTCACGAGCCAGTTCAGCAACGGGGTAAATCCATTCTTGCCCCGTGAGTGCTTCAAAAGCAGTTTCGCGATGTAAAACTAAAATGACGTCGCCCGTAGCGACCAGTGAAAGCTCAGTAAGTGGAGTGGTGCAGGACGGTAAAAACTGGGTCAGAGAAATAATACTTTTTCGAATGCGCTGAACCGAAACACCGGCATCGATTAATTTTTTTGCCGTTTTCAGAATCAATAGATCTGCGAATGAATAGCGCGCATGGCCACCACTGGTCAGCTGCTGTGGAGCAACCAAACCTGTTTTTCGCCAATAACCCAGTTGTCGACGACTGAGACCTGTGATCGCCATCACTTGCTGACAGGCATAACCTGTTTCGCCCATTCCCCTCTCCCGTAGTGCTTCACGCTACCGCTTATTATTGTTGCGGTTTCCAGCATGTTTGTCGTTTCAGGACGCTTTGATTCTGGTCTATGGTCAAAAAATGTCAAGGAAATTGAACAAAAAAGGTCATTTTTGTTCAATTTGGTGAATTTGCTCCGTGATTTACTCAGTACCGTGAGCACAATTTACGAGGTTAGCGGCGATTAAATGATGGTTTCTGTCCCGATAACCATATTCCAGAATGACAGCGGTGTTGGCGTGGAAATGCTTCAAATACCACTTATTTTGAGAATGACAGGGCACGTTGCTTTGTTTTTATTGGTTTTTTACCGGGTTATGGTCTCTGTATTGACATTATTGAGTGAAGACCCGTATTCAGAATTTCCAACAATAATCCAATTCGTCATCACTTTTTCGTAAAGGAATGTGTGTGCTGGACGACACATGGAATGCGGAAAGCGTCACAGTTTTCACGGCCATCTTTTGTTTAGCAGTGCCTGGGAACATTTTTTCCGTCAACAATTTTGAAAAGGGCAACCCTTGACCGAAAGGCGAGGGGCGCAAAGTTACCGGTCTACGGGATGGAGGTCCTATGACAGCGGGATTACCAAAATGGTGCAGGGCTGAATCTGTGGTGCATTTTATAAAATGCCTTAGTCACTACAGTCGTTGTCTTATTGCCGCTTTATTTTCTTTTATTACCACGTGCCTGGCCCATGGTTTGCTTCATGGTTTTGCCTGGCGACGGCCCGTACTTGTGCCTATCCCTTTGAGTCGTTCTCAAACACATCGCGCCCACACACCTTCTCCTATTCGGAACTTTCTACGATGAAAAACACGATGAAAAATATGACTGCGATTCGCGCATGCCTGATTTTAGCTTTTAGCCTGATGTTATTTGCCTGTGGTGGCGGAGGTGGAGAAGGAAGTGGAAGTGAAACCTCGCCTTCTAATAACAACGATGCACCAGCGTCCGGTGAAACGGTGATTAATGGCCGTGCCTGACGTTAAAGATAAGCGCTTTTATGGGCAATCTTGACGTAAACAGATTGATACACATTGCTTAAAAATAGTTAAACGAGTTGATATTAAAATGCCAAAGTTAACCTCCGTAATTCGTATCTCAACAATTGCATTGTTGTTTACGTCCACCTTGCTGGTGGCTTCTCCCGTTTTGGCAAAAAAACTCAAATTTATTTACGTTTACGATTCGCAAGGAGAATTGCTGACGCCTTTAAATACGGCAGAGCAGTGTCCTGATCCTGACGGTGGTAATGGTGCGGCTGAAACGTGTCAGGGCGTTACTGTTCCTAAGGGTGGAGATTACAGCATACGTTTGTCGAGTGCAGACCTAACGAATAATGCGAATTATGTTTTTGTGGTTAATGAGTATCGCTTCGTTGCCGCCGGTTCCAAGTCGGGTGTCACCGAAGACACCTATGTATTACGTAAAAGTAAGCGCCGGGTAGATGACGTTACGGTTGATGTTATTAACGATAGCCTGGACGTTAACACCCTGTCCGAGGCCATAGTACAAGCCATTGAAGAAGTTCATCATTTGCCACAAGGCCGTGATGGAACGGTGGGCGAGGCTTTGGGTGACGTACTTGATGATATAGATGCTGATGAACTTAATCATGCTATGGGTAATAGCGATGATGACAACTCAGATGACGATGATGACACCAAGCGCCAGCGAGAAATAATGCGCGCCTTGCAAGAGTCATTAAGTGATGAAGAAAAAGAAGGTCTGGAAGCACTGGCAAAACTTGCCGTGCAACATGCCGACGACCCGGAGATCAATGAGTACCTGCGTAAAAATGTCGTGCAGGCGGTGACCAATCCTGAGTATTTGAGCGAAACCGTTGACCGTGTGTTCAGCCATGTCGCCGCCGTACAAGCTGCCGGTTCGGGCGATGCGGTATTGATACTGGATGCTGACCGATATGTTTTGTACCCTCGTGAAAGCGCCAGCTTAAGCACTGACCGTAGCCTTAATCCCAGTGGTTTTTTTGCCTATACCTGGGTGGGTGTAGAGAGCATTGCCACCTCAGCCAGTTTTACTCAGGACTATGTGGGTAATTATCGGGTGTGTGCCACGGGTGAAATGAGCGTCGGCGATGGCAGTAGTACCGATTGCCTGCGCTTGCTGGTTAAAGATGAAGTTGAAGCCATTGCCATTGCCAGTGAACGCCGTGTTGCGGAAGGGGCAGAGGTACTGCTCTCGGGACGATACAGTGTCGGCGCGACTACCTTTACCTGGAGCGGTTCTGCCGCTAGCGCAGTGGCTATTGAAGACAGCACCGCCCGTTCTACCACTTGGACGGCTCCCGCTGTGCCGGGTATTTATAATGTAACGCTGTCTATTAATGGTGGCGAAGACGCCGACAGCCTGACCATTGAAGTCTACGGTATTCTGCCCGTGGCCATTGCCGAGTCCGATAAAGAAGTGGTGTATCTGGGCGACCCGGATAGCACCTTCAACTTTAGCTCTGGCAGCATATCCACCGACGGCACTTCTGTTGACAGCCTGTTGTGGGCGGTAGTGAACCTGCCTGCCGGTGCAACACCGGTAATCTCTGACGTGAATGCTGAAACATTCTCGTTTTCAGCAGACTTACCGGGGCTGTATACCATACAACTAACGGCTAATAAAAATGGCAATCTACATTCCGCAGAGCTGATGGTGCAAGTGCGTGAACATGGCAAACCCGTGGCCAATGCCGGGCCAGACCAGGTCGCATTCCGTGGGCAAAGTGTCACCCTCGACGGCAGTTTTAGCTATGGTGACGTGGGTAGAAGCATCACCTATAGCTGGAATGCCGCTGTTGGCAACATTGCGGATGCAGCCAGTTCTGTTACCCGTTACACCGCCACCGCCGTGGGTAACTTTATGGTGACGTTAGGCGTGTTCGATGGCCCACAAAGTGGGACTGATTCGCTTATCGTAGAAGTACGTAATCGCATTCCGGCTGCCAGCGACGACCTCATTAACCATGATATGAAGGAAGTCTATGAAGGGCAGTTGCCCGCAACAGACTTGGACGGCGACAGCCTCATTTATTCCATGGTCACCGAAATAGGCAGTGGTAGTGTGACCATTGATGCCGCCAGTGGCGAGTTTATTTATATCCCCGGTGGCAGCCAGGGTTGCCGCTTTAGTGCCTCACATAAACCCACAGATAATGGGGCAGGCGGGTTGGATGTGCCCGTCATTAAATTATGCGCCGATAAAACGCGTGTCGCCCCCGGCGAGACCATTACCCTGACCACCTCGAACAGCATAAAGGCCTCGCGCTTCAGTGGCTTTGAATGGAACGTGGACGTTACCGGGGTTGATGACACCACCTTTACCTTTGTGAGCACTGAGCCTGCCACCCACCATATTTGTATAACGGGAAATATAGGGTCAAGCCCCAACATCAGCACCGCCTGTGTCGATGTTACCGTGGATGGCAACCTGGACTGGGGGACTTGTGGTGTGGACTACAGCGAACCCGGCCTTATTGGCGGCCATTTCGATGTGGACACCTCTGATTATATCGCCAAGGTGGGTGACGGCAGTACGCGTAAACACACCCATGAATATGATGACAAATTTAATGTCGATGGCATCGACGCCTTCAGGATGAAGGACAGACACAAAAATTTGGCCAGCTTAATTGAGCCTGATCAAAAATTTAAAATCATCAGCATCAATGCAGACCTGTCCCCCGGTGCGCGCATAGCGATAAATAGCGATTATGTAGGGTTGGATAGCAGTAGCTACCAACTGGCAACCGATTATGACAATGCCAGCCTGGCAAGCCTGCCGGTGTACAGCTTGAGCGGCGTTGATGGCACCCTCAAACTGGACAACCTTGGCGTGTATTTTGACCGCCTGGCGATTATCAACAACAACCTGCATCCGACTAACACCGGTGACGTGCGTAAAAACGTACCGGGCAAGTTGTCAGAATGGCGCAACGGTGCATACGTATTACAAGTGGTTGCCGTGAATGATGCCGGTACCGACGAATTCGCCACGGATGTCAGCAAAAGCAACGGCGGAGTGCAGGGCGTTGCAACAGACGGCTTACTATGGGAAATGACGGTGTTCTGGCACTGGAAAGGCCCCAGCTATCACCAATCCGGTTGGGCCAGTTATGACCCCACCGATGAAGGGCAAAAAATACACAATGACATTGGCGAACAAGTAAAAGATGAAGATTGCACCTCGCCAGAAAGCAACTTTGCCGACAGCTTCCAGTATCGCGTTGATGATGGTTATGACCACTCCAACATTGCCACCATCTGGTTTAACGTCGGTTGGGTAAACAGCCTGCCGATGTTGGATGATGTGTCCATCACCACCAACGAAGACACATCCACAGCCGGTACCTTTACCGCAACGGATCTGGATTCCCAGACGATAACCTACACAATGGGTGACAGCCCGTTACAGGGTAACGTGGTATTAAACCCCAACAGTGGTGCCTATACCTACACCCCTAACGCCGATGTTAATGGTACGGATAGCTTTACCGTGTTCGCCAGTGATGGCAAAGGCCTCAGTGCGCCTGCCACCATCAGCATCACCATTACCCCCGTTAACGATGTGCCTGTAGCTTTTTACGCCGGCAACTTAACGACCGATGAAGACACTTCCATGTCTGGCATGTTGGGTGGCCTTGACCCCGATGGCGATGTCCTGGACTTCCGTCTGGTAGTGCAAGCTGCCAAGGGCGATATCGTTATTACCGATGCCGCCACAGGTGCCTTTACCTTCAACCCTTACCTTAATGAAAATGGCAGCGACAGTTTCTACTTCGTTATTAACGACGGCACTCTGGATGGCAACCTTAAACAGATTCTCATTAACATCCCCGCCATTAATGACGAGCCCCTGGCCGCTGACATCGGCCCGCTGGATGCCCGTGCCGATAAAGTCTTAAACGGCACACTCAATGGCAGTGATGTGGATGGTGATACGCTGATCTACAGCATTGTTTCCACACCTGCAAAAGGCAGTGTTGCGCTGATGCCCGAAACCGGTGAATTTGCCTTTACACCAGAAGGTACTCAGTTGGGTACAGACAGCTTTACTTACCGTGTGAGCGACGGCCTGCTCAGTTCCAGCGTAGCCACCGCAAGCATTAACATACTGGAAGCCAACGCCGCACCGGTTGCCGCAGGGCAAGTGATCACCGTCGTTGTCGGTACCACGTTCGGTGGCACCCTCACGGGCACTGATCTTGAATCGTCAGCGCTGTCCTATGCGCTGGTCGACAATGGTCGTCTCGGTAACGCCACCATCAGCAATGCCGCTAATGGTGAATTTGAATACCTCGCCAGCGTCGCCGGTAGTGACTTCTTTACCTTCACCGCCAACGATGGCGAGCAAAATTCCGCCGTGGCTAACGTCACCGTTAACGTCATCAGCCTTGCGGAGTATTGCGCTGGCCCGCAAAGTGTACCGGTCGATCTTGATGGTGATGGTTACGCCGACTATATCGAACTGGCTTTTGGTACCGCGGCCAATGACGACACCGTCACGCCCTTTGGCATGGACCCTGTCGCCCTGGGCGTGTCTTTCCTCGACGACGATGACAGTGATGGCTATGATGATTTTGTCGAATTATGGTTAGGGTCTGACCTTAACAGTGACACCAGTATGCCCAGTGTATCGCGCCTGAAGAATCTACCCGCCTGCATGACCGGTGTGGGTGACTTCCAGCCACCCGCCATGCAAGGCTTCAATATACTCACCCCCATGGTGGATATCGACGCCGCGCCGACGATGGCAAAAGCAAAGTTTGCCATCACCGCCTTGGACAATGCCGCCGGTATTGCCCGTGTTGATGTCCTGTTGCTGAGCCCCTCCGGTGCAGAATTAACCGCACAGCTTGTGGTTGCCAGCACCGCGACAGGCAATCCAAAAGTGGTCTATGCCGAATTTGAAAGCCAGGTGTTTAGCCGTTATGCAGAAGCCGGTACCTGGACAGTGGCTGAACTCACCATCACCGATGCCAAAGGCCATGCCCTGGTACTGACCCAGGCAGACCTGCAAACACGCGGGTTTGATAATGCCCTCACCGTGCTTAATTCCCTGGGTGATGCCGCTAAACCGACATTGAGCCTGTTTGATGTATTAACCCCCACCGTAGACCTGACTGCTGGCGACACCGTTGCCCAGTTCCAGGTAGACGCCACCGATACCCCAGCCGGCATCGGCCGTATCCATGTGCGCTTGCGCAGTCCTTCTGGTGACAATTTCCGCTGGGCCGAATCCACCTTCACTGGCAACCAGACCAGCGTATCCGTGAGCATTGACAGCAATATCTTTGACCCCTTTGCCGAGCCCGGCGTATGGACCGTCAGTGAACTGGTATTGGTGGATGAAGCCGGTAACAAACGGGTTTATGAAACCGCAGACCTAACCGGTAGTGGTTACCCCGTGAGTGTCACGGTCATCTCCAACCTGGATACTGCCGCACCGGCACTGGATTTCTTTGAAGTGATTACCGATGTGGTTGATCCTACACCGGGTGATGTGCAGGCAGGCTACAACGTCACGGCAAGCGATACCCAAAGCGGAGTGAAAGTCGTTGTTGTCACACTCTCCAGCCCTGCCGGGTTCATTGTATTGGCCAACCACAGCACGCTGGATAACCCCGCAACACTCACCACCCGCATTGATGCCGAGGCCTTTGCCAACAATGCAGAAATGGGTATCTGGACGGTGTCGCAAATAGACGTGGTGGATGCCGCAGGCAATGTGGCAAGCTATAACACCGCCGACCTGACTGCGGCAGGATTCGAGACCGAAGTGCGCGTATTGCGCCAGGGTTGCTGTGGTATTAACCATCCGCCTGTTGCCACCGGCATGAGCATTGTCACTGATGAAGACGTGCCCGTTAGCGACATGCTGCTGGCCACCGATGAAGATGGACATGACCTTACCTTCACCCTGGTGACAGACGGCGAACTGGGCAGTGTGCAAATCACCGATTCCGCCACCGGTGCCTTCACTTACACACCGAATGCCGATGCAAATGGCATCGACAGCTTTACTTTTAAAGCCGACGACGGTTACGCCGAATCCAATATCGCCACCGTCACGGTCACCATTAATCCGATTGCTGACGCACCCACTGGCCGTGATCTGGAAATAGTGGTTTATCGTAACACCCTGTTCAGCGGCGGTGTTTTTGGTGACGACGCCGATGGCGATGCCTTTACCTTTAGTATTGATACGGATGGCAGCCTGGGAACCGCAACCATTACCGACGCCACTCCCGGTGACATTCCCGATTCCAATAAGGGAGACTTTGAATACCAGCCCAACATCGATGTGATCGGAAACGACAGCTTCACCTACACCGTGAGCGATGGGGGACTGACATCGGTTCCTTACACGGTCAGCGTGGTTATCAAACCCGAATTCGGTGTGGGAAGCTTCTCCGTCGTCACCACCACGGCCAGCAATCAGGATGCCAATGTATGGTTGATTGGCGAAGCCAGCATGTCCATCGGCAACAGCCAGATAGACGCCGCCTGGGTCACCATCACCGGTCCTTCGGGGCAGAGCATCGCATTGGCTGCCACCGGGCTGGATTTAGATAACAACACGCCCATCACCTTGTCAGCTTTTGTGGATCCGGTTGCCGTTAACCTCGAACCCGGCGTGTGGACATTCAACAACCTGCGTGCCCTGCGTACAGGCACCGCCGCAAGCATTCTGGTGGCGGACGATATCGGCGCCATCGGGTTTGATGACGAAGTCATTGTCATTGGCAATGCATCGCCCATCGCAGCAGACGCCGACATCGCAACACCTTTAGGGGTTACCTATTTCGGCACATTAGTCGGCACCGACGCCAACAGCGACGCACTGACCTACCGTATTATTGGTAATGGCAGCCCCGGTGTCGTGGCCTTGCTGGACGCCGGTAGCGGCGCATTCTCTTATACACCGCAAGCCATCGGCGCAGGTTCATTCTCCTTCCAGGTCAACGACGGCCAATCGGATGCCACCACACGCGGCGTCATCACCGTCACCATTACTGACCCCGGCGACGGTATCCCCGTAGCCTCTGATTCCAGTTATGGTGTTGATCAGGATGTCGCCTTTATCGGCACCTTGATCGCCAGTGACCCCAATGGAGATGCACTGATTTACAGTGTTGTCGATGCTCCCGTCAATGGTCGGCTGGTCATCAGCGATACCAGCACCGGCGAATTTAACTATCATCCTGACGCCAGTTACCTGGGCACCGACAGCTTTACCTTCCGGGTTAGCGACGGTGTTACTGACTCCAACACCGCCACGGTCAATCTTACTGTTGTGGTGCCCAATGGTGGCCCCGTACCCTCCGCAGGCGCCGTGAGCGTGCTGCAAAATACCGTGTATAACGGTAACTTGACAGCCACCGACCCCAATGGCGATACCCTGACGTACATCCTCAATGTCAGCGGCGGTCTGGGCAGCGTCGTCGTCGATGCCGCTACCGGTGCCTTTACCTATACACCCAACCTCAATGCACTGGGGCGTGACTTCTTCACCTTCTCCGTCAACGATGGTGTTAACACCTCCGCACAAGTCACAATGTGGGTCGACATCGTCAGTCTTGAACAGGTCTGTGGCACCGGCGGTATTAAAACCGGTTTTGATAGCGATGCAGACGGCTGGGCCGACGTCGTAGAACAAGCCTTCGGCACCGCAACCAACGACGCCAGCGACACCCCCGCAGGGCTGGACGCCACTGCACTGGGCGTTATCTTCACCGACGACGATGATGCCGACAGCTACGTCGACTTCCAGGAAGTCTGGTTACTCTCCGACAAGGATGACATCAACTCCGTCCCCGAGTTGTGGATGGCTGAGTGTTTCAATCCTTCATCAGACGGCATCAAACCCCGCCTGTTAGGCTTTAACATCGCCACGCCCAATGTGGACCTCAACAGCGGAGATACCGTCGTATCCTTCGACATGACACTGCTCGACAATGCCTCCGGTATTCGCCGTGCACGCATTAGCCTGCTGAGCCCATCCGGCGTACTGGTCACCCAGTCAATGTCCTATGACAGCTACCCATTACTCACCGGCCTGCGCCTCAGCACAGACCCATTGGGCGAATTTGCCGAAGCCGGTAGCTGGATGATCACCGGACTGACATTATTCGACGAAGCCGGAAACCGTCTCGACATCAGCACCACCGACCTCAGCGACGCCGGGTTCAGCACCACCGTCGCCGTGGCCAACAGCGCCGGAGATGCCACCGGCCCAAGCCTCGACAACTTCGCGATTCTGACGCCCACCGTCTATCCCGGCACCGTCGTCGACACCATGCAATTCTCCATCACCCTGTCAGACAGTGGTGCCGGGGTCAGCTCCGCACGCATCAACATGGTCGGGCCATCGGGTGTCATCGTCAGCGCCGTAAACACCCTGGCAACACCCGAAGCCGCCGTCACCATGGTGCTGGTCACGCCCGTCCTGTCCGACCATCTGGAACAAGGCATCTGGAACGTGTTGAGCGTACTGGTGGTTGATGCCGCCGGTAACAGCGTGGAATACGTCGACAACCTAGCCAGCATGGGTTACGACACCAGCCTGCAATCAACCAACCCGCAAAGCGACAACACCGCACCCGCCATGGAAAGCTTCGCCGTACTGGAATCCGAAGTCTTCCCCGCCACCGCAACCGCTAAGATGAAATTCTCCGTCAGCGTATCCGATGATCTGGCCGGAGTAGAGCGGGTGAGAATCGACCTGCGCGGCCCCTCAGGCCAGCTCCTTTACGCCTGGGGTGGATATGCCAGCGTCTTCCCATTAGTCGACACCGCCCAGGTCGAAACCACCGTGCTCAGTAACGTGCTAGAACAAGGCACCTGGATCGTCGAAAAAGTCGTCGTGTTTGACGAAGCCGGCAACCGCAGCGAAACCACCACCAGTGAACTGACCACCCAAGGCATGGACACAACAGTAGTAGTGAGTTATTAAATAAAAGGGCTAAGGAAGGACTAAGTGCTAAGTGCTAAGTGCTAAGTGCTAAGTGCTAAGTGCTAAGTGCTAAGTTAAAGACCCTGGAGCTTTCTTTCTGTGGATTTATAACTGACCTTTGTAGGTCATGTTGCGAAGCTACGTGACGATCATCTCTAGCCGAGAATATGTGTGCTCGATTAAGTTGTTGCGTCACGTAGCTACGCAACGTGTAAGGACTAAGACGGTTCCGAGGTTTTTACTTAGTCCTCCGTCTTTCGTAGGCCACGTTGCGCCGCTACGTGACGCGATGGCTGAACCGAACGACTAACATCCGTCATACCGGACTTGATCCGGTATCCAGACGCGGAACGTGAAAGTTGCGGGTAATTACCTAGCTTAGAATAATCGTAATCTAACCACAGGCTCTCGTCCTACCCTTCAACCTAAAAAAGCTGTGTGTACATCATAGAAAAGCCCACAGCTTTGTACGTTTTTCAACAACCTAAGTCACGTATTATGAATAACAATTGCGTTGTTATATTAAAAAGTGGCTGAAAAAAAAGAATATTACCATTTTGTTTCAATAGCGCTTGCACAAAATTCTCGCGTGCGTAATATACCCGGACGCCTCGAATTGAGGGGGGGGGGAGAAAGTGTTTGCCCTGACAAGATCAGGGCATGCGCTTTTTTAAATCATCCTCATTTTTTATTTTCAGTCCCTATTTTTAGCCCTGCGTTTTTTCTGGTTTCACCATCCATTTTTTTCAACACCAGCACTTCTTCAACGCTCGTTTTTAATTAATACTTTTCAACACCTTTCAACACCTTTCAAAAGCTCCATCACTTCAGCTTCCTTCAACACCGTTCCCACAAAACCCACGTTCCAACATTATTTCATCACCCAATCTCGCTGTAACGCTATTTGCTTTATTGCTAATATTTCTTCTCATCCTTTTCATAATTTGCTTCAGCCCGAACCCATAGAGCCGATACCTAACTAAAACTTGTGCAGACTGATGTGTCCATACGACATTTCTGAGCCAAATGATCGCGTTACCGTACTATACTCATGCAGAGCGAGAGCCCACTACAGTGAGCGACAGCTTAAAATGAGGCATTTTGGACGGCACAACAGCATAATAATATTGTGGGTATTTTAATTAATGACGAAATCGACCAATACCGAAGCCATACTTAACTCGGCCTACGAACTCCTTAACGGTTCCATATTGCACTACCGGGGAGAGCCCGTGGGCACTGCCGCCGCGCTGGATGACACCGTAGCGGCCCCCAATTACGAAGAATGTTTCGTACGAGACTTTGTGCCCAGCGCATTGGTCTTTTTGTGTGACGGCAAAGTCGACATCGTTCGTAACTTCCTGAAAATGGTCGTCAGTTTGCGCCATCAGCAATCCGTCATGGAAGGGCACGAAAGGGCGTTGGGATTAATGCCCGCTAGCTTTCGCGTACCTCCAGAGGGCGACATGACCAGCACCCCCACCGCAGACTTTGGTGAACTGGCCATCGGCCGAGTCGCCCCGGTGGATTCCGCTATGTGGTGGGTGATCTTACTGCGAAGCTACGTACTGGTCACCGGCGATGTGGCATTGGCACATAGCGATGAATTTCAGGAAAGCATGCGCTTTACCTTGGACCTATACTTAAAAGAAAGCTTTGAAACGTCCCCCGCCATGCTAGTGCCTGATGCCTCGTTTATGATTGATCGACGCATGGGTGTGTACGGCCATCCCTTGGAAATACAAGCCTTATTATTCGGCATGTTAAGCACTGCACAAGAGCTCCTGTTACCAACACCAGAGAATGAACGCGTCCTATCTAACAGTAAAAAGCGCATGCAAACCCTGCGCTCCTATGTGCGTATATATTATTGGTTGGATTTAGAACGTCTGAATGAAATCCATCGTTTTCGCTCAGAAGAATTCGGCGAAGACGTCTCCAACCACCTCAACATTTACCCCGAAACCATTCCTCCCTGGATGGATGGCTGGCTGCCCCATAACAGCGGATACATGGTAGGTAATTTGGGAGTGGGTCGAATGGACTTCCGGGTGTTTTCTTTCGGAAATTTATTATCCATCATGTTTGGGCTAACGACTGACGAACAAGCCGAAAAAATCATGAAGCTCTACGAAGCCCGCTGGAGTGAACTGGTCGGTTCCATGCCATTAAAAATTATTTATCCAGCCGTCGATGGAGATAAATGGCGATACACCACCGGCAGTGACCCGAAAAATGTACCCTGGTCATACCACAATGGCGGCAGCTGGCCATGCCTGATCTGGGCCTTCGTCGGTGCCGCCGTACGTACCGGTAGGCATGACCTCGCGCGCAGAATGCTATCTCAATCCATGGATAAACTTTACCGCGACAACTGGCCGGAATATTACGACGGAAAAAATGGCAGCCTGATTGGACGGCGTTCCAACCTCAAGCAAACCTGGTCCGCCAGTGCCGTTATATTAGGCCACCAGTTTCTGGAAAGCCCTGACGCACTGGCCGTCTTTGAATCCATAAACTTTTAGCCAAATCCCAACAATAACAGGCAAAAACTCAGTGACATCCCTTATAAAACTCGACCAACTGGTGTTCCCCAAAGCCTCGTTGCAAGCCGCCAAAGTGCTGGCGTATCTCGCCAGCGAATCGCCAGAGCCAGAACAAATCGACAACGCCATCATGCAAGACCCGGTACTCGCCGGCACCCTGATACGCTACGCCAACTCACCAATGTACCGGCGCGGCGACGAAGTTACCAACGTGCCCACCGCAACCCGCATGATAGGCCTCAAAAACGTCCGCAGTGCCGTTGTCGTATCCACATTGCGATCCGTATGTCCCGTAGACAGCGCCTTGTCGCAAACCATATTAAGCCATTCACTCGCCATCGCCGCCATGAGCAAACTCATCGCCCGGAAAACCTGCCCCGCCTCCGCAGACGACCTGGAGCTAATGGGGCTCATCCACGACATCGGCATGGTGGTACTCGCCAGCAACATAGAAACAGACTACAAAACACTCATCGCAAAATCACAAACAGAAAGCATCGCTCTGGACGAACTGGAACGTACCCGCTATGGCTTCAGCCACGACCAAATAGCCGCAAAAGCCCTGCACGAATTTCGCCTACCGCAACGGCACGAAATCGTACTCACCCATTTTCACCAGGAAAACAGCGGAGAGCTAGACGCCGAAATGGCCAAAGAACGCGCCGTATTAGTATTAGCCCACCGACTATTGGCAGAAGTAGAAGAGGTAACAGCTTTCAACGAAACATTGTTTGAAACAACCGAAGCACTATGCGAGCAAATAGATATAAACGAAGAAAAACTAACAACGATGCGAGCGCAAGCAATAGGACTCGTATCCGGACAAAAAAATTAACAGCGTATAATCTTAATTCATCGGTAACTCTTATGGTTGCCAAGACTTGCTGGTGATCCAAGGGCGCCCACAAGGGGCGCCCTTACGTATCGACAGACGTTTTACGGTGTGTTGAAGTTTTGTGGCAGCCCCACTGAATTCCCGTTAACAAATCTCGCCAACAAAAAATATTTATCCATCAGAACCCGTAGGGGCAACCCTTGTGGTTGCCCTGTGTTTCACCGGTGATCCAAGGGTAAACACAACGCATCCACCCGCAATTTACGTAGCGCAGATATTTCCTGATTACCCAACTGAACGTTCACTTACAAAGACCCTTTACCCCTTCTCCCCTCAGGGGAGAAGGGTGGGATGAGGGGGGATAGCACTAAAGTTGAGACCTAAACCTAAACACAAATAGCCAATAAACCCAGAATGTAACCACCAGCGAAAGCCGCAAACTTTACATGATCGAGTCAGAAAATAAATAAAAAATGGGGGGGAACCATCCCTTGAATTTACCCCTTCTCCCCTGAGGGGAGAAGGCTGGGATGAGGGGGGGATAGCACCAATATTGACTCCTGAACTTCAACACCAACAGCCAATAAAGCCAGAATCCAACCTCCATTGAAAGCCGCTGACGGTAAATGATAGAGTATAAAAATGGACAATAAAAAAACGGGGGAAATCACAAACCCAACCGTCGCCGCCGTATTCAAACAATACCCAGACCACATCCGAGCCAAAATCATGGTCTTGCGCCAACTCGTACTGGAAACCGCAGTAGAAACAGCAGATATCACCACACTAGAAGAAACACTCAAATGGGGTGAACCCAGCTACCTCACCAAAAACGGTAGTACCATAAGAATGCACTGGAAAAAATCCAGCCCGAATCAATACGCCCTGTACTTCAACTGTAAAACCACCCTGGTAGACACCTTCAAAGAACTGTACGGATCTATACTTACCCTGGAAGGCAACAGAGCCATCCTATTTAACATCAAAGAAAAAATACCCAAAGCCCAAATAAAGCACTGCATCCTGCTGGCACTTACCTACCACCGCAGAAAACATCTTCCAATGTTAGGGGTATAATAAAACAGAGTTTAACGGCTGCCAGTCCATTAAAAAAACCACCACAAGGGCGGGTTTCAAACCCGCCCAAACCAACTAAGAGTTACAAATTTCATCTCAGTAATACTACCTACATATCCATATGTGCGAGCAAAAATTATACAGCCCGAAATTGTACTTTCGGGCCAGTCGAAGTACAACTTCGGATCGTGGGGTCTCAGTAGGTGACGGTAGTGAAAATATGGTCTTTTTATAGTCACTTTTGAATATGAAATTTTGTGGCATATTACCGCTTAACGGTATACAGAATGTGTGTTAATTTTATGCATGCATTAAATCGATGTAGACATATATTTGTCTAATGCATTGTTATGAACTCAAAAAATCTGACCATTAATAATAAAAGGGAAGGGGAATGAAAATTAGTAATCAGATAGTTGCGGTATCTACCTTGCTAGTTTCATCGGTTTTATATGCAAATGACGAATCAAATATTTCACTTATTACCGACAATATTATGAAAGTTTGTGATAAGCCCGAAAATGCTGGAAGCTATTGGGATATTAATGTAAGAGCCGATGGAGAGGCAGATATAAAGCTGAAAATTGCAGATTTAGGGGTGACAGGAGAAGTTGTATTTTCTAAGTCAGAATGGGAAGGGATTCAAAGAACCGTTGAAGATAACATAGATTATCGTACTTGTGTAAAAGAACTCTCACCACTTTTTGTAAAAAGATTCGCGCCAATTATTAAGAGCGAAGAATCGAAAAAAACATCAACCCGTAGAGTTTTAGGGGGTGTAAGATGGCAGGAACTCGGTGCAGGGCTGAAAGTGACTTTATCATCTTGTTACAGGCAGTCAAGTTCCGTGATTTGCGAATTTATAGCGAATTCTATGGAGTCGGATTCAAGTGTAGAACTTAACGAAGGGTCTGCAATTTATGATCAATCGGGTAATAAATATGTTTCTTCTCAATTATCTATTGCGAATTTCAAGTCATCATTCAAAAGAAGTTATTTAGAAAATATGCAGGGTGAATTGGTTAAGGGCGTAGATACCATGATTCAAGCAAAATTTAGTAACGTAACCGAAGAATCAATAATGGTTAGCAAGGCAATGTTGATTGGAAAAATCAAACAG
This sequence comes from Ectothiorhodospiraceae bacterium, assembly GCA_002401775.2. Lineage (GTDB taxonomy): Bacteria > Pseudomonadota > Gammaproteobacteria > SZUA-152 > SZUA-152 > SZUA-152. The sequence goes on along the minus strand of NVUB02000004.1, from coordinate 2,132 downwards.
GCTGGCGCTAGAGCAGAAGCGCATACATATGCTTTTCGGGATATAAAAATCTCTCTTAAATAAATCGTACATAATTATAAAAACTCAGCCATTTCTAGAGTAGTTATTTGTGACTAAGGAAAGTTAAATGATGACAAAACGGAAAGTGACTAAAATCAAATAAACCAATCAAATAACGGGTGTAGAAGGTGTGTTTGTTATTGATAAATTTGCAGAGTACCTACCTTGCAAACTGAATTGGTTCATAGAGTTATCAATTTTGACAATCGACTTTCATCTGTAGTAGTAAGGGCAAGCGCCATTGAAATATCTGCAATTTTCGATGAAGCTGTAGAACTGAATGCGATTGCAAAGAAGGTATCAAAAGGACTTGTAATCAATCATAAAATTAAATATTTTAACAAGCCCGCGTTAACGCTTGGATTTGATTTCAGTTTTCCCTCGCATGATGAACTGATTAAAGATGAAGAAGAGATATTGTGTGAAATGGAAGAAATGTCAGATTAGCGGTTTTATTTTTTTTTCGGAACCGGGTGGGGTTGCCTATCAAATTAGTGGTGGTTCTGGGCCTATGTTAATCGCAGCCAGTCAATAGTATTCGGGTAGTATTCGGGGACATAGTAGTATTCGGGGACAGACCACGATTAATAGTATTCGGGGACAGACCACTAGTATTCGGGGACAGACCACGATTAATGAGGCCTCATAGTATTCGGGGACAGACCACGATTAATGAGGCCTCAGACCATACTAGCAATAAGTGTTGACTCAACAGGCCACTAAAGGCTTTACACGTCACTTATCCGCAATATAGACAACGGCTGTTTATTGAAAGCACCTATAAGCTAAATCCAATGGACTGTCTTTTCGATTACGCGATTATGTTTATCTGGTAATTCTGTCATAAAGAGAAAACCAAAAGATTAGCCAGGTGTTGTTCTTGTTTCTATTACCGGCCGAACTTAATACTTCATGCTGACTAAAAGTTGATCTTAATTTTGAAAATGAATGAGAGCGCCATTATTAACTAATGCGTTTACTATCTGGTCAATAACGAAACACATATGTTGGGTGTCCGGTTCACTGGTTTGGTTATTTCTTCCGTTTTAGAGGTCGCGGAGGTGGAGATGGTCTAGTCGTTGACTTCTCGGTTTCTGCTCCTTTCTGATTACTGTTGGGAGACGGTTTTGCTGTTGTTGTTGTCGGTGTTTTTTCTTTGCTCATATATCTCTCCTTGTATATTATTTTTGTTAGAAATATTTACATCTACTGGCTTGCTGGCAACTATTTTCGGAATTTGGTTTATTGTTTCTACATCTAATTTATAATAATTAAAAGCGGTAAATGTTATTAGAAGAGGAATAAATGAAATTAACAAAAACGTATTGCACATATGTAATGCTTCAGATCGAGTGTCATTTATCGACGTATTATCACTCGCACACTCGGAGAAATAGTCATAAAGATAATCATTCAAATGTTTTGATACGAGTCCTTCACAATCATTAAATTCTTCATAGGTTTCGACTAATTCTTTTCTGTAATTTTCGGTAAGGATGGGGGTCGGTATAAATTGATAGGTATGCCCCCAATAAGCACGTACGAAATATAAGGATGAAGTCAACAACATTAATATTCCTATCGAAAAAGCGCCGACAAAGATGTAATCGTCATACCCGATAGTTTCGTAATTTAACCCTTTTATAATAAAACCAAAAACACTTAATGATGCAAGTGTCAATGCCAAGGGTAATTGAAGGCGAGATGTTATTTTTTCTCTAATGTCTAGTTCATGAAAGTACATCCTTTCATGAAGGCTAAATAATTTTACTTTATCCATAATGTCTATGCTTGCTTAGTGTCGTATTTATTCGGAAGGCAGACGTCTTGGTTGGTTTGCCCTAGCGGAAGTGCCTTAAAGCGTTTTTTGTAAAATTAAACTCATTCCCTTTTCCGTCTGCAATGAGTTGATTGATGCGATCAGGAGAGACGTTACCCTAACGTTGCATAAAATAGCGTACTTTGAACATGCCTCAGAAGTGGTGCAGTTGCTTATGATTTGAGGCCGTCAGCGACATGGATGTCGCTGTCGAGCTTACAGGGATTCATTGATTAGGGAGTACGCGTGCCTC